>NZ_JAUOSD010000064.1:0-2753 GCF_030548265.1 Marinovum sp. 2_MG-2023
TCTCTGCCTGTTCTCATCGGGGCAGAGTGTGACACTTCTACTTTGCAGATGTGGGACACTTTAACTTTGCGGGTACACATTGAAGCCGGATAAGATTTGTTATGTAAAACAATGATCAAGACAAGCGGGTGTCTCGTCTTGATCTTTCATCAAACAAACTCAAACGTGATGTCGCCCTGCGCCAGCACAACCCCTTCGAGCACCACGCTGTCGCTGCCATAGCTGACCGTGGTGTCTGTACCGTCGTCCGTCACGGTGACGGTGGTGCCTGCGGCGAAGCGCAAGACATCCTCGGCGGCGAGGAAATCGGTGATCTGGTCCGCGCCATCCCCGGCGATAAAGACAAAGGTGTCGGGACCTGCGCCACCGGTCATGCTGTCGTTGCCAGTGCCGCCGGTCAGGTCGTCCGCACCCGCGCCGCCAATCAGCCGGTCGTTGCCGCCTGCGCCCTCAAGCGTGTCGTCGCCGTTGTTGCCCTTTAGCACATTACGAAATTGGTTGCCGGTGATCGCGTCGTCAAAGACCGTGCCGCGAATGACCTCAAGCGAGGTCAGAACATCCCCCGCCGCTGCGCCGCTGTTTGCCACCTGGTCAGAAAGGTTCAGCACCATCCCCTGACCAGAGGATGAATAGTCGGCGAGGTCGAATCCGTCGCCCCCGCGCATGTCATCTGCACCCGCGCCGCCAATCAGGGTGTCATTACCATAGCTGCCAAACAGTGTATCCGCGCCGTCGCCCCCTTTGAGCAGATCGCTGCCCTCCCAGGCTTCAAGCCGGTCATGACCAGCACCGCCGAGCATGACGTCATCACCAGCTCCGGACAGCAGATGGTCATTCCCTGCGCCGCCAAACAGCGTGTCATCGCCCAGTTGACCTATGACGGTGTCGTTGCCGGTGCCGCCCATGGCCCGGTCATCGCCCTGGCTGGCATTGATCCGATCATTTCCGGCCTCACCAAAAATGCGATCATCGCCCTCTGCGCCCCGGACGGTATCCCGACCGTCGCCAGCAAAAATAGTGTCATCCCCTGGGCCCTGGCCCCGAATAAAATCATCGCCGCCAAACCCATAGTAGAGAGATGCGTTTTGGTTGAGGGTTGGACGGTCGCTTCCATCAGTACCCTCGTCATATCGCGCACCTTGGTAATAAGTCACCAAGTAGTCACCCGTTTCCGCGCCTGATGTGCTGGTCACGCGAATGAACGCCTCGTTGCCATTCTGAGCAGATGTGAATTGGTATATCTTTTTGGTTGCGCTGATCTGGGTGGCAAAATAGCTGGAGGTCGGCAGCGGCGTTCCTGAGGCATCAACAATTTCGATCAACGGGTCTCCCAGCGGATCCGCGCCAGTCCCTTCAACCTCAACAATCCAAACACGCCCTCCAACGATACCGAAATTCACCCAATCTTCATCACCAACCACATCGACCGAACCAAGGATTGTTTGTGTGCCGTTTGATGCTCCGTCGGCGAGCTTTGATAGTTCATAGGATGTGCTGCTGTCCGCAGCTGCGTCTGTGGTTTCCGTCACTGTATTTTGCGGGGGGAAAGGGTTTAAAAGAGCCATTGGGTCGCTTCTTGATATCAATTGATTTCTGTGTACTGCTTTCCCCCAAGGATTGCATTAGGGAATTTAATTGATGGCAAATATTAGCCTGGGCGGTACTAACGACACAGTCACAACAGCGACATCGCCAGCTTCCACCAATGGAAACGATACTATTTCAGTCGGCGGCGGAGATGATTCAGTCTTGGCCGGTGGAGGCAGCGATATCGTTCATGGCGGCACTGGCGATGACACGCTGTTTGGTGAAGGCGGGAATGACTCACTCACTGGCGGTGGGGGTGAGGACAGCCTTGTTGCAGGTACTGGGAACGACACAGTCCACGCCGGTAATGATAACGATACGGTATTTGGAAACGGTGGCAATGATTTAATCACCGGAGGAAACGGGGACGACTCGATCCAAGGCGGCTTGCACAACGATACAATATCGGGTGACGGGGGCAGTGACACCATTCTTGGAAATGATGGGAACGATGTGCTCTTTGGAGGTGCTGGCTTCGAGCATATCTCCGGCAATGAGGGCAACGACCTCGTCCACGGCGGGAATGAGGCGGACTTTGTTTTTGGCGACGACGGAAGCGATGCCGTAACTGGTGGAGCAGGCAATGACTATATCGAGACAAATGCCGATTTTGACCGATATGCCAGTGGAGGAACCGGTTGGGACTACATCGCCTTTGCGAATTTGGTGGAAGTCAGCAATTCGGATCTGCAAGACGATTACGCAATCGTCGATGCATCCAACGCCGCGATTGCAACCACAGCAGACAATGCATTTGGATACAGTGGCGCTGAAGGGGGGGTGGGCAACGATATTCTGCGCGGCGCGGGCCTGGTTGGCTTCCTTGACGGCGGTGAAGGAAACGACATCATTGATGCCACGATTGCGCACTCCCACAGTGAGTATGTGGCCGTCGATCTTCCTGACCGCCAAGCAGCAATTTATCTGTTTGGCGGCAGTGGCCACGACATCATTTTTGGCGGTGCCAGAAACAATACCTTTTTTGGTGAACAGAGCATCGACAAGTCACAGTTTGTCACAGACTGGGAGGGGCAGTGGGACCACGCGAACGGCTCAAAACTCCTAGGCAACTGGGGAACCACCGGCAGTGGGATTGCCAAGTTGTTGTTCTTGGATTTTAAAGTTCTGATGTTCGGTCGATCACGTCACCATTTCGGCGGTGTAGT
>NZ_JAUOSD010000065.1:0-2751 GCF_030548265.1 Marinovum sp. 2_MG-2023
AGCAGCCTATGGCCCCCACAAAACGCTCTACAGCCGGTGGAGGCGTTGGAGCGAGAAAGGCATCTTTGCCCGGATGATGGTCGGCCTGGCTGCCGAGCATGGCGAAGAGAAGACCGTGATGATTGACGCGACATATCTCAAGGCCCACCGAACTGCGACCAGCATGGCCGTGAAAAAGGGGGGCGTGGCCGCCTGATCGGTCGGACCAAGGGCGGAATGAACACCAAACTGCATGCCGTCTGTGACAGCCAGGGACGCCCGATCGACTTGTTCGTCACCGCCGGACAGGTGAGCGACTACATCGGCGCGCGGGCGTTGCTCAGTCGCCTGCCAAAGGTCAAATGGCTGCTCGGGGATCGTGGCTACGACGCCGACTGGTTCCGAGAAGCATTGCAGGACAAGGGGATACGCGCCTGTATCCCTGGACGAAAGCAACGCAAGGCGCCGGTTAAATACGACAAGCGCCGCTACAAACGGCGAAACCGGATCGAGATCATGTTCGGCAGGCTCAAGGATTGGCGGCGCGTGGCGACCAGATACGACCGATGCCCCATGGTGTTCCTCTCAGCAATCGCTCTCGCCGCTCTCGTCATCTATTGGTTATGAATCCTGACCCTAAGGGCGATATTTTCCGGAGTCAATTTCTACAACAAAGCCGACGCAGAGCGCAAAAAGACGGGTTTTGAGACAGGATACTGGGTCATTTTGTTGTTTGATAAGGCTCCGCAGAACTTGCCTTTAAAACGACTGGTTTCGAGACAAGCTGTTTGGCAGGCCGAGTGCTACAAATACGAAAATCGGTTGCACGACTGCTTTCCAAGCAAAACTCTTGTCTTGGGGTGTCATTCTGCCCCCAGCCGTAACAGACCCCTGAGTGGGGCAGGATCGGTCGAGGTGGCCAATCCCGCACAGACTGGTTTGCAACCGAAGAGGAGGCCAGGGACGCGCGTTGCACGCTGCATCGACAGAAGGAGAACGCGGCTACGAGTGAATATTCAAAGGCGTTGAGCGTAGGTTTCTTGCCGAGGCTAAGCGCTCGAAGTGACGATGTGAAAGTGGTACTTCAACCAGCTGTTTGCCGCCCAAGGAGTGCAAAAGCACATTCCCCCAGAAACTGCATATTCTCAATACTATAAGGCATGTGCAAAAGACCAATCATCAGAATTGGAACATGATATCAGACAGCGTCAAACTTACATCTTCCAGCGCAATTGTGCCCGCACTGATTCCTGATCCATAAGAAATTATGGTGTCTCCGCCGCTTTGAGAGACGGCTACCGTCGACTGAGAAATTCCGTAAAATTTTATAGCGTCTTCCGAGTTCGAGAAATCGCCAATGGTGTCATTTCCATTGGCCGATCCAAACTCAAAGGTGTCCGCGCCAGCTTCGCCGTGAAGGGTGTCGTTGCCGGTGCCACCGCTAATTGTGTCATTTCCGGATCCGCCACGGACGATGTCGTTCCCGGCCTCACCCTTGACGCTGTCGTCACCAGAGTTTCCCGAGACGGTGTCATTCCCGACCCCTCCGAAAACTTGGTCATCCCCAAAACCACCGAAGAGTAGATCGTCCCCATATCCCCAAGCGGTCAGTGTTTCAGAAACATTCCCTGTCACGGTTGATCCGCCCGCGTCGGTCCCAGAAAAATCAATGTTCAAAGTGTCAGTCAAATTCGACGAAACGACGGTGGAACCGGAACCTAGCGCATTCCCGTCGCTCCATGCGACAAATTCATTGTCAAACCACTCTTTGACGTCTCCGTGAATTCCGGCATGAACTCCGCTGTATATTGGACCTCCATCCAATTTCAGATAGCTGTCGCCATAGATGATGTCGTTGCCCAACCCACCGTCGATTGAATCATTGCCGCCATTTCCGTAAAGCAAGTCGTTGCCGAAATCGCCTTTGATGTGGTCCTCTCCGCGACCGCCATCGATGAGGTCATCGCCCCAACCGCCCGACAGCAAATCCTGGCCATCTCCGGCAACGGTGGGGTTTCCACCATCACTGCCTAAGATCAAATCATTGCCGCGATTTCCCTCGATGACATCGCTCCCGGCCCCTCCGATCAACAGGTCTGCTTGATCGTCGCCGTGGATCGTGTCGTTGCCATCGCCCATGAAGATGATGTCTTGGCCATCATTGCCTGCGATGTTGTTTTTGGCGTCGTCGACTAAATCTGTAGTGTCAGAGTCGACCTTATCGTCCACAAAAATATCGTGCATGAACCCAAGGGTCCGTGGGAGTTCGTCAGACTCACTGTTGTTGTGAACAAAATTGTTCTTATCTGCATTCTGCAACGTCGCCGATGACCACTGGCTGTAGAATGTGCTCGCAGTCAGCCCCTCGCCCGCACCTGCCACCGGCAGCACAAGGCCGGCAATCAAATCGTGAGTATCCTCCATTGCAGTCAACGTGACGGTGTAGTCGTCTGTGTTGAATATGGAGGACATATTCGCATCGAACACGCTCTTTGTTCCGCCGACAATGACAACCGTGCGGGTGTTTCCACTTGCGTCAGTTACGTCAAAATGAACGTCGCTGCCCTGTTGAGACGTACTGATATCCGAAGCGGTTTCAACGAGGTAAGAGATGTCAATACTGTCTTTTGAAACGTCAAAATCATGAATAACATCATAGTGTTGGCCACTGCTCAAGGTTCCGTAGGTGAAGTTTGAACCGATGACAAAAATGTCCTGATCGTTGCTCGAAGTGCCCGAATAACCCGTTGCCAGAACTTCTGACGAACTGCC
>NZ_JAUOSD010000066.1:0-2614 GCF_030548265.1 Marinovum sp. 2_MG-2023
TGAAAATCGGGACGCCGAGGGAATTATTTGAGGGTGAGGCGCGTGTCGCCATGACGCCGGAGTCTGCGAAGCAATTGCAGAAGCTTGGGTATGACTGTGTGGTTGAATCCGGGGCCGGTGCGAAGGCCGGTTTTTCGGATGCGACCTATGAAGCTGCGGGGGTGTCGGTTGTTTCTGACGCGGCTGCGCTTTGGGAACAGTCGGATATCATCGCCAAGGTGCGCCAGCCGGATGCCACGGAATTGGGTTATCTGACGGCGGACAAGACCTTGATTTCCTTCTTCAACCCTGCGGGGAACGAAGAGGGGATGGCCCAGGCGAAAGCCAAGGGTGCCAGCGTGATTGCCATGGAAATGGTGCCCCGGATTTCGCGTGCGCAGAAGATGGATGCGCTGTCGTCGATGGCCAATATCGCGGGCTACCGTGCGGTGATCGAGGCGGGCAACAACTTTGGCCGTTTCTTCACCGGCCAGATCACGGCGGCGGGCAAGGTGCCCCCGGCCAAGGTTCTGGTGGTGGGCGCGGGCGTGGCCGGTTTGGCCGCGATCGGCACATCGACCTCGCTTGGTGCGATCACCTATGCCTTTGACGTGCGTCCCGAAGTGGCCGAACAGGTCGAATCGATGGGGGCAGAGTTTGTCTACCTCGATTTCGAGGAAGAGCAGCAGGACGGCGCCGCCACCGGCGGCTATGCCTCTGTGTCCAGCCCCGAATTCCGCGAAGCGCAGCTGGCCAAGTTCCGTGAATTGGCCCCCGAGATTGACATCGTGATCACCACGGCGCTGATCCCCAACCGCGAAGCGCCCGAGCTCTGGACCGAGGACATGGTCAAGGCCATGAAACCCGGCAGCGTGATTGTTGACCTCGCGGCGGAAAAAGGCGGCAACTGCAAGCTGACCGTGGCAGATGAAAAGATCGTCACCGACAACGGCGTCACCATCATCGGCTATACCGATTTCCCCTCGCGCATGGCGGCGCAGGCCTCGACGCTTTATGCCACCAACATCCGTCACATGATGACCGATCTGACGCCGGAAAAGGACGGTCAGGTCAACCACAACATGGAAGACGACGTGATCCGTGGCGCGACCGTGACCCACGCGGGCGAAATCACCTTCCCACCACCCCCGCCAAAGGTGGCGGCGATTGCGGCCCAGACCAAGGAAAAGCCCAAAGAGCTGACGCCGGAAGAAAAGCGCGCCAAGGAAGTGGCTGAATTCAAAGCGCAAACCAAACAGCAGGTCACCCTGTTGGCTGTGGGCGCTGTGTTGCTTCTGGCGGTTGGCCTTGTGGCGCCGGCCAGCTTCATGCAGCACTTCATCGTTTTTGTCTTGTCGGTCTTTGTCGGCTTCCAGGTGATCTGGGGCGTGGCGCATTCGCTGCACACGCCGCTGATGGCGGTGACCAATGCGATCTCGTCGATCATCATTCTGGGGGCCTTGATGCAGATCGGATCAAGCTCCTTCCTGGTGATCCTGCTTGGGGCGCTTTCGGTGTTCATGGCCGGGATCAACATCTTTGGCGGCTTCCTCGTCACACGGCGCATGCTTGCCATGTTCCAGAAATCTTAAGGAGGGGTTGAAGCTATGGAATTCGGTTTCACCACTGCCGCCTATGTTGTTGCGGCTGTTCTCTTCATCCTGTCTTTGGGTGGTCTGTCCAATCAGGAAAGCGCCAAGCGCGCGGTCTGGTACGGGATTGTCGGCATGGGTCTGGCGGTTGCCGCCACGCTGATCGGCCCCGGTTCGGGTCTGTGGCTGTTGTCGCTGATCCTGATTTCCGCGGGCGGGATCATCGGGTTTTATGTCGCCAAGCGCGTACAGATGACCGAGATGCCCCAGCTGGTCGCGGCGATGCACAGCCTCGTCGGTCTGGCGGCGGTTTTTGTCGGCTTCAACGCGCATTTCGAACTGGCCAATGTGCTGGGCATGGGCGAAGAAGCGCGTCATGGTCTTGACGGGTTTGCTGCGCTGCTGGCGCATAAATCTGCCGTTGAAATCAACATTCTGCGGGTTGAATTGTTCCTTGGGGTGTTCATCGGTGCGGTGACCTTTACCGGGTCGGTGATTGCCTATGGCAAGCTGGCGGGCAAGGTCAGCTCGGTGGCGACCAAACTGCCGGGCGGTCATATCCTGAACGCGGCGGCGGCGGGTTTGTCGCTGATCTGTCTGATCTGGTACTTCAACACCGGTGGCTTCCTGCCGCTGTTTGTGATGACGCTGGCGGCGCTGTTCATCGGCTATCACCTGATCATGGGCATCGGCGGCGCCGACATGCCGGTGGTTGTGTCGATGCTGAACAGCTATTCCGGCTGGGCGGCTGCGGCGATCGGCTTCAGCCTCGGCAACGATCTTCTGATCGTGGTTGGTGCGCTGGTCGGTTCGTCCGGTGCGATCCTGTCCTACATCATGTGCAAGGCGATGAACCGTCACTTCGTGTCGGTCATCCTGGGTGGCTTTGGCGGCCCGGCGGGTGAGCAGATGGCGGTTGAAGGCGAGCAGATTGCGATTGACGCCGATGGCGTGGCAACCGCACTGAACGAGGCCGACAGCGTGATCATCATCCCAGGCTACGGCATGGCGGTGGCCCAGGCGCAGAACGCGGTCAGCGAGCT
>NZ_JAUOSD010000067.1:0-1591 GCF_030548265.1 Marinovum sp. 2_MG-2023
TCGCCAATCCACGGCGTCGAATGATATTCCGCGTCCAGCGCCGAGCGCCAGGCCTGAAAGTTGCGCGTCTCGGGCGGCAGATGTTCCTTGGCCAGATCCCAGCGCGCCCGCCCCTGACCATCCTGATCCAGCCAGTTTTCATAATGCAGCGTTTCCGGCGCGTCATACCATTTGGTGTGGTGATGCGGGCGCAGCATCATTTGCACATTGTCGAAGCCGAAATAGCTGCCGCTCCAATCCGCCGGATAATCCTTGGCGCTGGAATAACATTCCGGCCGCCCCGTGGGGGCAAAGGTTTGCTGGCTCGACAGATGCGCCTTGCCGATGAAATGCGTGTCATAGCCGGCACTGGCCAGCATCCCCGCCAGCCCCTGCTCTCCAAAACCATAATCCAGATCCCGGCCATTGTCGCGCACGCCGGTGCTATAGGGCAGCTTGCCCGTCAGGATTGAGGCCCGCGCCGGTTGGCACATCGGATGCGGCGTGATGCATTTCGAAAACCGGGTGCCCAACTGGCCAATCCGGTCAATCGCCGGCGTCTTCACCCCGCGCCCTTCGGGGCCGATACAATCGCCGCGCTGCTGGTCGGTCGAAATCAGAATGATGTTTGGTTTGCGTGTCACAGGCGGCCCCTTTTGCGTTCCGAACGGCATTGCACACTAAAGATCAACTTTAATACATGATACTGTGTGTAGTATGTATGTGACGATATCTGCCTATTCTGTCAACGATTGCCTTGCCGCGCGCATTCATAATATGTTTCAAAAAGCCATAAGCGGCCCAATCCGCCACCCGCATCAGCGCATTTGTACAAATCACCGGGTTATGATACACGATCTGAACCGCCCCCGAAAACTCCGCGATTGCCCCCGATATCGCGCAACACGACATGGCCCAGGATGACAGCTTCGAACCTTCCCCTTACGATCAGCGTGGTGACCGAAGACGATGATCCCGGCAGCAACACGATCTTTCACCAGATCCGCCACGAAATCCTGGCCGGAGAGCTGGACAACAACGAACGGCTGAAAGTCAGCGATCTGGCCAAGCGGTTCGGCGTGTCGACCAACCCGGTGCGCGAAGCATTGCAGCAGCTGCGCGGCGAGGGGCTGGTGTATTTCGTGCCAAATCAGGGGGCGCGCGTGCGCTCTATCGACACCGATTTCGTCCGCGACGTCAGCGAGGTCGGCCAGCAGCTGGAACCCTATCTGGTGCGCTATTTCGTCGAAACCGTCAGCCAGGAAGACATCGACCAGCTGGTGCGGATCCAGGACGAGATCGAATTCCTCAACTTTGCCGACAAACAGGCCCACGCCAGGCTCGACAAACAATTCCACATGACGATGTACCAGAACCACTACAATCGCGTCGCCTTCAAGCTCTGGCAACAACACCGCGAAATCCTCTGGGCAATCTCGACCCGCGTCCCCGTCTCCATCGGCCGCCGCGACGCCATCTTCGCCGAACACCGCGCCCTGATCGACTGCATCCGAAAACAAGACGCCGACGCAACCGCAAAAACCCTCTACAAACACGTCTCAGACGCAGGACAACACCTCGTCGACAGACTCAGCATCAAACAACGCGGAAA
>NZ_JAUOSD010000068.1:0-1538 GCF_030548265.1 Marinovum sp. 2_MG-2023
TGTTGCAACCAAGTAGAAATGTCCCTCGCTCCGCAAAGTAGAAATGTCACCAAGAGCGCTGACGGTAGCAAAGCCTGACAGGGCGGAGACCTCAGATATCGCAGCCCTGGCTGGCTTTGTGTTTCTCTTTCGCGGCTCTTGCCAGCTTTGAATTCCAGCCATCGTTGCGCCGTCCATTCGGTTTGTAGCGAGAGCGCTGTTTGCCTGCGCGGCGTTTCTTTGGCGGGGCCTTGTCCTGCTCGGCCTTGATGTGCTCAAGGACCGCGCTTAGATGCTTATTCTCGGTGATCGCGGCGTGGGTGACGCGCTGCTCCTTGTCAAAAATGGAGTAGGGGAGCGAGACGCCCTTCCAGCGGAACTCCAAGCGGCCGTCAGGGTACTCATAGCTGTCGACATACTTGCCGGGCAGGCCGCGCGTGATCTCGTTCTCTTGCAGGATGATGCGCTGCCGGTCGTAGGAGAAGGCCAATTGGTTGCCGACATAGCGCTCGTCGCGCCAGCACAGCACATCCGCCAGCCGATCCGGTTCGGTATTGAGGGGCCGGTGCAGGTTATCCGGACGGCGTGGGGTCTTGGCGAACTTCGTGTTGTAGCGGTTCATGAAAGCCGGAAGGAACGCATTGGCCGCTGCCATGTCCGAGATGCTCGCCAGGCGCAGTTCCTTCACCAGTCGATCCTGTAGCGTCCGGTTCGCGCGTTCGACGCGGCCCTTGGCCTGAGAGCTGTTGGCGCAGAGAATCTCGATGTTCAACTCGTTCAAAGCACGGCCAAACTGGGTCATCCCGTGACCTGACTCCGCACCTTGGCTCGCAACACGGAACACCGTGTGTTTGTCCGAATAGAACGCCACAGGTCGTCCATGTGCATGCAGGTAGGCCTCCAGAGCGCCAAAGTAGCTGAATGTGCTCTCGGACTTCACGAACTCCAGATGCATCAACGTACTGGTCGCATCGTCGATGAAAACAAGCAGGGTGCAGGACGGCCCGCGATCCTCAAACCAGTGATGGTCCGAGCCGTCGATCTGGATCAGCTCGCCAAAGCATTCCCGGCGCAGGCGTGATTGGTGAAAGGTCCTGCGTTGCTTGCGAGAAAGCCAAATCCCGGCGTCCTGCATCCACTTGCGCAGCGTCTCGCGCGACACCTTCAGCCCGTGAACTTCCTCGAGCTTCTCAGCCGCAAAGGTCGGTCCGAAGTCGACGTAGTTCTCGCGCACCAGTGTCACCGCGAACTCGCGAACCGCCGGATCGATCCGATTGTTCGAAACCCGACCACGCGCTTTGTGCCGGATTGACGCCGGACCGTCAGATTGGAACTTCCTGAGAAGCCGGTGAACCTGTCTGCGGCTCAATCCCAAAACCTTCGCCGCAGTCGTCGCCGTCATCCGACCTTGGCTCACCTGGCTCAACACCTCGACCCGGTTCAGCTCGCGCTCGCTCATCAAAACCCATCCCATGCCCACACTCTCTGCCTGTTCTCATCGGGGCAGAGTGTGACACTTCTACTTTGCAGATGTGGGACACTTTAACTTTGCGGGTACA
>NZ_JAUOSD010000069.1:0-1532 GCF_030548265.1 Marinovum sp. 2_MG-2023
TGTAGCCGCAAAGCTAAAATGTCACCCATGAGCAATTCAGGAATGTCACTCTCCCCCAAAAGACTAAGGGAGATCGGACATGGGATGGGTGATGATGAGCGAGCGCGAGTTGAACCGCGTGGAGGTTTTGGCGCAGGTCGATGATGGACGGTTAAGCGTCGACAATGCTGCGAGCATGTTGGACCTGACACGCCGACAAATATTCCGACTGTTGAAGCGGTATCGTCATGACGGCGCATCGGCGATCCGTCACAAGGCACGCGGCAAGCCACCCAATAACCGCATCCAGAATGCCAAGCGCGACTATGCGCTGAGCCTGATCAAAGAGAGCTATGCGGATTTCGGGCCGACCTTGGCGGCTGAGATGCTGGCTGAGCATCACGGGTTCAACGTGTCACGCGAGACGGTTCGCAAGTGGATGTCCGGTGCCGGTCTTTGGCTCTCGCGCAAACAGCGCCGGACGTTTCATCAGCCCAGATTACGCCGGGAGTGCTTCGGCGAGCTCATTCAGATCGATGGCTCAGAGCACCGCTGGTTCGAGGATCGGGGCGAACCCTGCACCCTGCTTGTGTTCATTGATGATGCCACCAGCACTTTGATGGAACTGCGCTTCGTCAAGTCAGAGAGCACGTTCAGCTATTTCGAAGCATTGGAGCGCTATCTGACGACGCACGGCCGCCCCGTTGCTTTTTACAGCGACAAACACACCGTCTTTCGTGTGCCAAAACCCAGTGAGCACATGACCGGTATGACCCAGTTCGGGCGCGCTTTGGCAGAACTCCAGATCGAGATTCTCTGCGCCAATACCAGCCAGGCCAAGGGTCGCGTGGAACGTGCGAACCGGACACTGCAGGATCGTCTGGTCAAGGAGCTGCGCATCACTGGCATCTCGGACATGGAGGCTGCTAATGCTTTCCTCCAGGGCTTCATGGAGCGCTATAACGCCAGGTTCGCCAAGCCCGCTGCCCGTCCGGACAATCTGCACCGCGCGCTGACTGTCGCACCGGATCGGCTGGCTGAGATCTTCTGCCTGCGCAACAAGCGCTATGTCAGCAAGGACCTGACTCTGAAGTACGACCACAAGCGCATCCGGCTGGAGGTCAACGACCTGACGCGCGGCTTGGTTGGAAAATACGCCGATACATACGAGTTCCCCGACGGGCGCATCCAGGTTCGGCACAATGGCTACGCCCTTCCCTGTAGCATCTTCGATCCGCACCAGCAGCGCGTCACGCACGCCGCGATCACAGACAACAAGCATCTCAGCGCGGTCCTCGCCCATATCAAGGCCGAGCAGGACAAGGCGGCGGCCAGCGCCGAAGTGCGCCCGGAAAGCGCCAGAAACGGGTACCGGAAGAACGGACGCCGCAACAACGGCTGGAACTCCCTCGCAGACCGCAAGCGAAACGCGGCACGCAAAGCCAGCCAGGGCTGCGATACCTGAAGTCTCCGCCCTGTCAGGCTTTGCTTCCAGGCCCCACGGTGACACTTCTGCTTTGCAAACCCGGTGACATTTCAACTTGGTTGCAACA
>NZ_JAUOSD010000007.1:0-203832 GCF_030548265.1 Marinovum sp. 2_MG-2023
TTTGGCCCCCAAAAATTGGGCGGGTCACGGGGGGGCTGGCGGGGGGGGGGGGGCGGGGGGGCGGGGGGGGCCGCGGGGGGCGCGCCTGCCGCCACCCCCCGGGGGGGCGCGCCCCCCGCACCCCCGGGATATTTTTAGTCAGATGAAGCCGATGGCCCAGCGAAGCTGATAGCCCGGAGCGCACTCAACGGCCTTCGTATTCCGCCGGGCGTTTTTCCATAAAGGCCAACACGCCTTCCTTGAAGTCGCGGGTCTTGCCGCATTTGCCTTGCAGGCGCGCTTCGAGCAGCAATTGTTCGTCCAGAGTATTGTCAAACGAGCCCCGGATCGCCTGTTTCAGATGGGCATAGGCGGCACCCGGACCTTTGGCCAGATGTAATGCACGGGCCCGCCAATGATCGGCAAAGGCGTCGTCTGCGACAGCCTCCCAGATCATGCCCCAGTCGGTGGCCTGCGTGGCGGTGATCTTGTCCGCGAACAAAGCCGCGCCCATGGCCTTGGCCGTGCCCATTTGCCGAGGCAGCCAATAGGTGCCGCCAGCATCAGGGATCAGACCGATACGGGTAAAGGCCTGAAGGAAAAACGCGCTTTCGGAGGCAATCACCACATCCGCCGCCAGTGCCAGATTGGCCCCTGCGCCCGCCGCCGCACCGTTAACGGCGCTGATGGTCGGGATCGGGCAATCATAGATCGCCCGCAGCATGGGCACATATTCGTCGCGCAGCACCCGCTCCAGGTCCATCGCCGCCGCAGAACGCGCATCGCCAAGGTCCTGACCGGAACAGAACGATGTGCCCGCGCCCGTCATCACCAATGCACGTGCCTTGTCGCTACAAGCGCGCACCGCGTCGAGGATTTCAGCCCGCATTTGGGTGTTGAGCGCGTTTTTCACATCGGGTCTGTTCAATGTCAGAACCGCAATGTCATCGGCGATCTCCAGCGTGATTGTATCGTAATTCATGGCCTGCGCCCCTTTGTCCCGGATTCGGGGGCGAGACTGGCGCAAAGGCCGGGGACTGACCAGAGAAAACGCAGCGTTACGCTGCGGCGCGGCGCCAGTCCTCGAGCGCTGGATTGCTATCCCGCGGCGTGGCATTGTCGATAGTTCCGGGCTCGGCCATATCTTCCAGCTGGCGCAGGTTTTCCACCACATCCGGCACCCGGGATACGGTTTGCGCCAACTCGCGCCGGAATTCCTGCCCCTTGGCCTGATGGCGGGCCCCGAAGTAGAAGCTGACAATGGCGCCCAGAAGCCACCAAAGCGGTTCCGGCACCAGCGCAATCCCCTGCATCCGCGCCGCAAACCAGATCGGATCGACCATCGCCGACACAAAAAGCCCCAGCGTCCCCAAGGCCAGCGCCGGACGTGGCAAGCGGTTGACCGCATCCATCAGCCGATCGAACCAGCCCCGTCGCACGACGCGGAACTCCTTGCCGAATTGTTCCAAAGTGGCGGTATGCAGCGCGGATTGGCGATCTGCGCCATTTTCGGCATTTTCGCGAAACACCTCGACCGTTTCGGCCAACACGTTGCGCCCGCCGCCAAACACCAGTGACAAAAGCCGTTCCATCAATGCCATGCCGCCACCCGCCGTTCAAATTCAGTCTGACTGAGGTGATACCGCGGCGAGACAAATTCCTCGGCCCGTTTGATCCAGCCGCCTTTGCCCCCGGCGCGCGTGCGGGCGAATTTGCGGCTGTTGGGGCGCTGATCCGCGAGGCGAAAGTAATAATTGCGCCGCGCAATCCCATAGGCATCCGCAAAGTAACGCGCGCCGTTCAATTCGGCCTGCGCAGCCGCTGCAGCGGTCTGGGGCCCGATCGCGCCGTCCACCGCCACGTCATGGCCCATGTCACGCAACAGCCGTTGCAGGATTTTCACCGCATTGGCGCCGGCGTTGACATACATGTCAAACACACTGGCCTGAATGCTGGTCGGCAGTTGCGAAATACCGGGCCGGAAAAAGTAATGGCGGACAAAGATATCCACCGCCTGATCGCGGCCAAGTCTTTGTACGTCCTGCACATCGACGTCGCCATCGCCGTCCAGATCCAGCCCCAACCGGCGCATGGTATGGATGGTCACACCATGATTTGTCGCGCCGCCGGGATCGTCGGGGTCATTCACATAGCCGCCTTCGCGGGCGACAATTTCATCGGCAATTTGCCGGACCGAATGTTGCAGCATCTTCGCCTCACTTGCCTGTTGGTCACGGCAAATCTGGCGACGTTTCGGTTAATGGCGGCTCATCTGGGCGTTCGGTGGTCGACCCCGGATTATCCTTCCGGCTCTTGATAGACGCCTTGTTCCTTCAGGGCATCCACCACTTCGCGCGGCATGTATTTCTCATCATGTTTTGCAAGAATTTCAGAGGCTTCAAAGACACCGTTGATGTAATTTCCGGTGCCGACCATGCCCTGATTTTCGGCAAAGAGATCCGGCAGAATCCCCTGATAGCTGACCGGGACAATCGCATTTCCATCGGTCACACGGAACTGTACGCGATTGTCGCCGCCCATGCTGATAGAGCCTTCTTCGACCAGACCGCCGATGCGGAACACTTCTGATTCGCGCGGCGGGTCTTCGACCACCTGGGTTGGCGAGCGAAAGAAATTGATGCCGTCCTTCATCGCATAGCCGATAAGCCCGGTGGCCAGCGCCAGTGCCACGGCGGCAACCGCAACGATCTGAATACGGCGTTGCTTCTTCAGGTTCTTCATGTCGCCTCGCGTCTGTTACGGAAACAGCGGCGCCATCATCAGCCCGGCGGTTTCCTCGATCCCCAACATAAGATTGGCGTTTTGAATGGCTTGTCCAGAGGAACCCTTGGTCAAATTGTCGAGTGCGACAATAACGATCGCCCGCCCGGCAATCCGATCCCCGGTCACACCGACGTGGACAAAGTTCGAACCGCGCACATTATGGGTGCTGGGGGTTTGACCAAAGGGCAGAACCTCAAGGAAGGGTTCATCGGCATAGGCCTGCACAAAAGTGTCGTGCACCTGCGCCGCATCGCCACTGACATAGGTGGTGGCAAGGATACCGCGGTTGGCCGGCATCAGATGCGGGGTGAATTGCACCTTGACCTCCCTGCCCGCCAAGGCGCTGAATTCCTGATCAAATTCACCCAGATGCCGATGCGTGCCACCGACGGCATAGGCATTGTAGCCCTCGCTCAATTCGGCATGCAGCAGGTTTTCTTTCAGACTGCGGCCCGCGCCCGACACCGCGCATTTCATATCAAGGATGATGTCATCCAGCCCAATAACCCCGGCCGCAATCAGGGGCCGCAGGGCAAATTGCCCGGTTGCGGCGTTACAGCCAGTGCCGGCAACCAGCCGCGCAGTTGCAATCTGGTCGCGATAAAACTCGGTCAGGCCGTAAACCGCCTCATCCTGTTGATCCAGGGCGGCATGGGGATTGCCGTACCATTTTTCATAATCCGCTGGATCGCGCAGCCGGAAATCCGCTGACAGATCAACGATCTTCAAGCTTTTCGGCAGGTCGCGGATCACTTCCTGGCTGGTCTTGTGCGGCAAGGCGCAGAAACAGAGGTCGATGGTCGAAAAATCAATCTCGCCAATGGTGACCAGATCGGGCAGCGCCATGTGGCGCAGATGTGGGAACACATCCGCCATTTTCATTCCGGCCTTACGGTCGGCGGCCAATGCGGCAATTTCCAACTCTGGATGGGTGGCAATAATCCGGGCCAGTTCGGCACCAGTATAGCCGGACGCGCCGATAATGGCGATTTTCTTGGTCATTTTGGGTCTCCCGCTCGGGATTGAGGACATATCGTGCCAATCCCCCACTTCCTAGGGGCAAATCACGCATGTGGCTGATTTCAGGCTTTGAGGAAATCTATCTTTCGTCGCAGGAACCGGGTCGCCCCCTGGCTGACCTTGGCCGGATCGCCGGTGGTCAGGAATTGCGTGGCCGCACCGCCGCCGATCATATGCGGATGGCGTGTCAGGTAATCTGCCAGGCTTTCCGCCACGATATTGGCCTGACTGAACACCATGACATCCGGGCCAAGCGCGTCCTGAAACACCTCTTCCAGCAGCGGATAATGGGTACAGCCCAACACCGCCGCCTGGGGGGTCGGCATCTTGCGTTTCAGGGCATCAACATGGCTGCGGACCAGCGCCTCGGCCAGGATCAGATCGCCCTCTTCGATGGCATCCACCACGCCGCCACAGGCCTGGGCCTCGACATCGACGCCAATGGCACGAAACGCCAGTTCACGCTGAAACGCCCGGCTGGACACGGTGGCCGGGGTGGCAAACAGCGCCACATGTTGCAACGACACCTGACGCGGGGGCGATTGATCGCCCCATTGCCGCTCGGTCAGGGCCTCGATCATCGGCACAAAAACACCCAGAACGCGTTTGCCATGCGGCACACCGGCCTCTTGCATGCGGCGCAACGATGCCGCGCTGGCGGTGTTGCAGGCCAGGATCACCAGATCACAGCCACTGTCCCAAAGAGCCGTCACCGCAGCCTTGGTCAGATCGTGAATATCATCGGCGGTGCGCACGCCAAAAGGCGCATGCGCGCTGTCGGCATAATAGGTAAACGGCACATCAGGCAGGCGGTTCGCCAGCACCTCCCATACTGTCAAACCACCCAGTCCACTGTCAAAGATTCCAACTGCCATGCGCGTTTACGACCTGTGCCGCTCCTCAAACTCGAACCCGTATTCATAGGATTCATAGGGTGTTGGCGACAGTTCATACGTGGCCTGACGCAGATAATCCATCATGGCACGGCCATCTTTGGCCCGCGCATTCAATTCCGCACGATCAATCGGGGCGCCGATGGACACCCGCACCGGCGTATTCACGCGGCGGCGGAATTCCTGAATCAACAACCCCATCCGCAACGTATTGTGCATATGGCTGGCCAATTGAAACAACCGCGAGGTATGGCCGTCAAAATAGATCGGCACCACCGCCGCATCGGATTTGGCAATCAACCGCGCGGTAAAGGTGCGCCAACCGGGATCCATGGGCCGGCTGAACGGTTTGGTCGCTGTCGACACCGTTCCACCGGGAAAGATGCCAATCGCGCCGCCCCCCGCCAAATAGGACATCGCGGTCTTGCGGGTTTCGATATTGGTCATGACCGCATCTTTGGTCTCGGAAAAATCCACCGGCAGGATAATCCGGTCCAGCTCTTCGGCCTTGCGGAAAATCTTGTGCGCCAGAATACGAAAATCGCCGCGCGCAACCGACAGGATATGGCCCAACATCAAACCATCCAGAATGCCATAGGGATGATTGGCGATCACGATCAACGGCCCGTCCTGGGGGATATGGTCCAATGACCCTTGAACAACATCCAGCCCCAGACCGTAACGCTCTACGATAACCTGCCAAAAATTCTGGCCTTGCGCGACGGCCTTTTCATAGCCGTCGGCGCGCTTGATCAGGCCCAGTCGCCCGGTGGCATTCTCCATCAATCGGATCATGGCCCGACCGCCGCGTGTTTGCGCGGAATAGGCATAAGAGATGTCACTGGCGACCTGCCGCTTGCTCGGCATGGCATGACCCTTTTTTTGGTTTTCTCCTTACTTACATCGCTTTTTGGCCAGCTTCCAAGTAAATTGCGACGTTACTCTGCCGCACGTTTCATTTCCGGCCCGTCGCTGCGGATCACCGCAAGCAATGCTTCGCGCTGTTTGGCGGCCTTAGCCTCGTTCTTTTGTTTGACCGGGCCAAAACCACGAATATCAAGCGGCAGCCGGGCAAGCGCGATGATCGCATCGCGCGTATTGGCGTCCAGCTTCGCCAGCACCTCGTCCAAATCGCGCTCGTATTGCTTGATCAGGGACCGCTCCATCCGGCGTTCTTCCGAATAGCCGAAAATATCCAGCGGCGTGCCGCGCAGGCGTTTCATCCGCGCCAAAACCTTCATCGGGCCCAGAAGCCATTCGCCAAACATCCGCTTCACCGGACGCCCATCCGATCCCATCCGGCTCAGGATTGGTGGCGCCAGATGGAAGGTCATCTTGAAGTCGCCCTCAAACGTGCCCCGGGCCTTGTCGCGACTGTCACGCATCAACCGCGCAACTTCGTATTCGTCCTTGTAAGACAGAAGCTTATGATACCCCATTGCCACCGCTTCGCGCAGCTCCGGATCGCTGATCCCGTCCAGACGTTTGGTATAGCGTCTGGCCAACCCCTTGCCTTGATAGGCCACAAGATGGTCGGCGCGGAACGCGATTTTTTCCTCCAGCGATTTCGGCAAGGCCACCACATTCGGCTGGCCCAGCTTGTCGGCCTCTTCCGGGTGCAGCGCCGCCCAACGGCCAATGGCAAAGGCACGCTTGTTGCGTTCGACTGCCTGACCGTTCATTTCGATTGCGGTCATGATGGCCCCTTCGGTCAGCGGCACAAACCCCTTTTGCCAGGTGGCGCCGAACAGGATCATGTTGGAATAGATCGAATCCCCCATCACGGCCCGCGCCAGTTCCGATGCATCGAACAGCGTCACGCGGTCTTTCAGCCGGGCCTCAAGTGCAAGCTGCAACCTGTCGGAAGGAATGGAAAATTCGGTGTTTCGGGTGAAATCCCCGGTGATGATTTCGTGGCTGTTGACCACACCGCCGGTGCGCCCGGTGCGCATCAGACCGATGGTCTTGGCCCCGGCAGAAACCACCAGATCACCACCGATCAGCGTGTCCATTTCGCCGGTTGCGACGCGAATGGCGGAAATATCACCGGGTTTGTTGGCCAAACGGCAATGGATATGCACCGCGCCGCCCTTTTGCGCCAGACCGGCCATTTCCATCATGCCGGCGCCTTTGCCGTCCAGCTGCGCCGCTTGCGCCATCACCGCGCCAATGGTCACAACGCCGGTGCCGCCGACACCGGTGATCACCACGTTGAACGTACCGTCAATCGCCGGCAGGACCGGTTCAGGCAGATCCGGCAGGTCCAATTCCTGGGTCGCGCCCTTTTTCACGGTTGCGCCTTCGACCGTCACGAACGACGGGCAAAACCCTTTGAGACAAGAGAAATCCTTGTTACAGGCCGATTGATCCACCGCCCGCTTGCGGCCCAATTCGGTCTCTTCCGGCACGATGGCGACACAGTTCGATTGCACCCCGCAATCACCACAGCCCTCGCAGATGTCTTTGTTGATGAACACCCGTTTGTCCGGGTCGGGGAATTGCCCGCGCTTGCGGCGACGACGTTTTTCGGCGGCACAGGTCTGGATATAGACGATGGCCGACACGCCCTTGATCTCGCGGCATTGTTTCTGCACCGATTCCATATCGGCACGTTCTTTTATTTCAATACCTTGCGGGAACTTCTTCAGGTCAACATCTTCTTTTTCGTCATAGACAACAAAGATGTCCTTCACCCCCATCGCCTTGATCTCGTTCACGATACGATAGGGCGACAACTCGCCTTCATTTGGCTGGCCGCCGGTCATGGCAACCGCGTCATTATAAAGGATTTTATAGGTGATGTTGGTCCCGGCCGCCAAAGCCGCCCGGATCGCAAGCGAGCCGGAGTGGTTATACGTCCCGTCGCCGAGGTTCTGGAACACATGGCCGGTATTGGAAAACGGCGCTTCGCCGATCCAGTTCGCCCCTTCGGCGCCCATATGGGTGAACCCGGTGGTTTCGCGGTCCATCCATTGCACCATATAGTGACAACCAATCCCGGCATAGGCGCGCGACCCTTCCGGCACCTTGGTGGACGAGTTATGCGGACAGCCCGCGCAATAATACGGCAGTCGCGACGCGATTTCGCTGGCATTGTCACCGGCGCGCGCCTCGTTCAACGCGGCCAGACCGGCGCGAATGCCGTCGGTGCCGCGCCCTTCTTCGATCAGGATATTGCCCAGTTTCTCGGCGATCCAGATCGGGTCAAGCGCGCCGCGCGTCGGAAACAATTCGTCGCGATGCATCCCGCCGGCGCCGCCCTTGTACCAGCCATACACCCGGCGCCCCTGACGGTCGTCAAAGATCGCTTCTTTGACCTGCACTTCGATTAGTTTGCGTTTTTCTTCAACGATCACAATCAGATCGAGGTCTTCCGCCCAATCATGGAACCCCTGCATATCCAGCGGAAAGGTCTGGCCGACCTTATAGGTCGTGATGCCCAGCCGCTCGGCCTCGGCCTCGGTCACATTAAGCAGCGCCAGCGCATGTTGCAGATCAAGCCAGTTCTTGCCCGCAGCCACAAAACCGATCTTGGCCCCCGGCTTGCCCCAGACGCGTTTGTCCATCTTGTTGGCGTGGGAAAATGCCTCGGCGGCAAAGCGTTTGTAATCAATCATCCGGGTTTCCTGGGCATGGGGGGTGTCCCCCAACCGGATATTCAACCCGCCCTCGGGCATATCGAATTTTGGCAGAACGAAATTCAACCGATGGGGATCGCCATCGACCACCGCCGTGGTTTCGATTGTATCCTTCATGGTTTTCAGACCAACCCAAAGCCCGGAAAATCGCGAAAGAGCAAAGCCATAGAGACCGTAGTCAAGGATTTCCTGCACGCCCGCCGGGCTGACCACCGGCATATAGGCATCCACAAGCGCCCATTCCGATTGATGCAATACAGTCGAGCTTTCGCCGGTATGATCGTCGCCCATCGCCATCAGCACCCCGCCAAGCGCCGATGTGCCCGCCATATTGGCGTGGCGCATCACGTCGCCGGACCGGTCCACGCCGGGGCCCTTGCCGTACCACATGCCGAACACACCGTCGAACTTGCCTTCGCCCCGCAATTCCGCCTGTTGTGCGCCCCAAAGCGCGGTGGCGGCCAGATCTTCGTTCAGGCCGGGGTTAAACGTCACATCCGACCCGGCCAGCCATTTGGCAGCCTTGGTCATTTGCAGATCCACCGCCCCCAGAGGCGAGCCGCGGTAGCCGGTGACATAACCCGCCGTCGAATGCCCCGCCGCCACATCCCGCGCCTTTTGGGCCAGCATCAACCGCACCAAAGCCTGGGTGCCGTTCAACAACACCGGCGATTTCGTCAGGTCGAATTTATCATTCAGGGAAATTCTCTGCTCGCTCATGGACCCCTCCCAAGGTGGCTGGCTGTGCATTGATATAGTGCGATAATAGGTCATAATAACTGACCTTACGAGGGAAATTTATGGAATTTTCCCATGTTAGCGCCACATCAATGCTTTACAGACATTTCTTGCATTACTATGCCGCAACCAACACGAAAGTTATTGGTATGGATTGGGATAAACTCAGAATCTTTCACGCCGTGGCGGACGCCGGCAGCCTGACGCATGCGGGGGATGTACTTCATCTGTCGCAATCTGCGGTGTCGCGTCAAATTCGTGCGCTTGAGGAAAGCCTGAACACGACGCTGTTCCACCGCCATGCCCGCGGATTGATTCTAACGGAACAGGGTGAATTGTTGTTCGACGCGACGTCGTCGATGGCAAAACGGCTGGATGCCGCCTCTGCGCGGATCCGTGACAGCGAAGAAGAGGTGTTTGGCAGCCTGCGGGTGACCACGACCACCGGCTTTGGCTCGCTCTGGTTGGCGCCGCGTCTGGCGAAGCTTTATGAAAAATACCCCGATCTCAACATCGACCTGATGCTGGAAGAGCGGGTACTGGACCTGCCCATGCGCGAGGCCGATGTCGCCATCCGCATGAAGGAACCAAGCCAGGCCGATCTGGTGCGCAAACGCTTGATGAGCGTCTGGATGCGGCTTTATGCGACCCCCGCCTATCTGGCGAAATACGGAACGCCAAAGTCGCTTGATGATCTGGCCAGCCACAGATTGATCTGCCAGCGCACCGATTCCACCCAGGTTGGTGCCGGTCAAAGCTTTGTTCAGATGCTGCTGACCAACGACGTGCGCTCTACCTTGACCGTGAACAATTACTTTGGTGTGCTTCAGGCCGTGCTCAACGACCTGGGGATTGGCGTGTTGCCGCATTATGTCATCGAAGATTTCCCATCGGTCGTCCGTGTTCTGGACGACGAAGAAAGCAGCGAAATCCCTGTTTTCCTTGCCTATCCCGAAGAATTGCGACAATCGCGCCGGATCGCGGCCTTTCGTGACTTTGTTCAGGAAGAGATTATCGCCCATCGCCGCCAGATGCGCGGATAGGCCTGCCGCCGCCCCCCTGATCGGGGCGAATGTTCATCATTTTGGCACTTCATGAATGAGGTATGCGTGCAACGCATATCAACTATGCTGCATGCGCGACATGAAAAGTCTTGATCGTTCGCACCTCGCCCATTATTTCCGCTTTATGAAATTGAACGGCGCAAGCTTGGACAATTTCATACCTCCCTGTTGGACTTCGGCCGAGCTTAGTGCTCGGCCTTTTTTTTGCGCTCAATTCATTGGCAGATCTGCGTAACGCCGCGACACTGGGCATATTGCCGACAGTCCCCCATTTTCACGACCCGGCCCCGGCGACCGATACACCAACCGGCCCCCCGTCTGATCGCCCGTCTGGAACCGTTTTGACCGGGCTGCCCTGGCCCAACACGGGTCGACAAATCTGCCCGAGACAAAATCGCGCGGTGAAACCCGCATTGCCCCGCGCACGCCCATGGCGTAAACACCGGCCAAACCGCAGCCCCAGGGATCAAACGTCTATGCAAGAGCCAGCCATCACCCCCGAATTGATTGCATCACATGGGCTGAAGCCGGACGAATACGACCGCATTCTCGACATCATCGGCCGCACCCCCAGCTTTACCGAGCTTGGCATCTTTTCGGCCATGTGGAACGAGCATTGTTCTTACAAGTCGTCCAAGAAATGGCTGCGCACCCTGCCGACCGAAGGACCACAGGTTATCTGTGGCCCGGGTGAAAACGCCGGGATCGTCGATATCGGCGATGGTCAATGTGTGGTCTTCAAGATGGAAAGCCACAACCACCCGTCCTATATCGAACCCTACCAAGGCGCTGCCACCGGCGTCGGTGGTATCCTGCGCGATGTGTTCACCATGGGTGCGCGCCCGATCGCGGCAATGAACTCTCTCAGCTTTGGCGAGGTGTCCCACCCCAAGACCAAACAATTGGTCAATGGCGTGGTCGAGGGCGTGGGCGGTTACGGCAATTGTTTCGGCGTGCCCACCGTCGGCGGCGAGCTGCGGTTTGATCCGGCGTATAACGGCAACTGCCTTGTGAACGCCTTTGCCGCCGGTCTGGCCGACACCGATGCGATTTTCTATTCCGCCGCCTCCGGCGTCGGTATGCCGGTTGTCTACCTCGGTGCCAAAACCGGTCGTGATGGCGTCGGCGGCGCCACCATGGCCAGCGCCGAATTTGACGACACGATCGAGGAAAAGCGCCCCACCGTACAGGTCGGCGATCCCTTCACCGAAAAACGCCTGATGGAGGCGACGCTGGAGTTGATGCAAACCGGCGCTGTGATTTCCATTCAGGACATGGGCGCGGCGGGCCTCACCTGTTCCGCCGTTGAAATGGGCGACAAGGGGCAATTGGGTATCCGGCTTGACCTTGAATTGGTTCCGGTGCGCGAAGAAAACATGACAGCCTATGAAATGATGCTGTCGGAAAGCCAGGAGCGCATGTTGATGGTGCTGCGCCCGGAAAAGGAAGCAGTGGCCAAGGCGGTCTTTGACAAATGGGACCTTGATTTTGCCATCGTCGGCGAAACCATTGCCGAGGATCGTTTCCTGATCGTGCACAATGGCGAGACCAAGGCCGATCTGCCGCTGTCGCAACTGGCCTCCACCGCGCCGGAATATGACCGCCCCTGGGTAGAAACCCCGCCCGCCGAAGCGCTGGCCGATGTGCCGGAAATTGATGGCATCGACGGGCTGAAGGCGCTGCTTGCCTCGCCCAATTATTCTGCCCGCAACTGGGTGTTCGAACAATACGACTGCCAGGTGATGGCCGACACGATCCGCGTTCCGGGTCTTGGCGCTGGTATCATCCGGGTGCATGGCACGCCCAAGGCGCTGGCCTTCACCTCTGACGTGACGCCGCGCTATGTGTTCGCTAACCCGTTTGAGGGCGGCAAACAAGCGGTGGCAGAAGCCTATCGCAATCTCACCGCTGTCGGGGCCAAACCATTGGCCACCACCGACAACATGAACTTTGGCAACCCCGAGAAACCCGAAATCATGGGCCAGTTCGTGGGCGCGATCAAGGGCATCGGCGAAGCGGTCAAGGCACTCGACATGCCGATCGTGTCGGGCAACGTATCGCTTTACAATGAAACCGACGGCACCGGCATCCTGCCAACCCCCACGATCGGTGCGGTGGGTCTGATCGAAGACGCAGACCAGGCCATTTGCGGCACCGCGCGCGAGGGGCATGTGCTCTTGATGCTGGGCGAGGCCGAGGGCCATCTGGGCCGTTCCGCCCTTCTGGCCGAGGTGTTCAACCGCACCGATGGCGATGCGCCGCATGTTGATCTTTTCGCCGAGCGCCGCGCCGGGGATTTCATCCGTGACAATCGCGACTGGATTGACGCCTGCACCGATATTTCCGACGGCGGCATGGTGCTGGCCGCCTATGATCTGGCCGAGGCTGGCGATGTCGGCCTGACGCTGGATGTCACCGACACGCCGCAGCTGTTTGGCGAAGATCAGGCGCGTTACCTGATCGCCTGTAGTTTCGACAAGGCCGAAGCGCTGATGATTGCCGCGGGCAAGGCCGAGGTGACATTGACCAGTGTCGGGCGTTTCACCGGCAGCGAGATCACCATTGGCGCCTCTTCGGCCCCTGTTGCGGATTTGCGCGCCCTGTCGCGCGCCACATTGCCCACCCTGTTCGCCTAAGGGCATGGCGCGGCGGCTTACCTTTCTGATTGGCGCACACAAGACCGCCTCGACCCATCTGCAACGTTCGTTGGTGGCCAATCGTGCGGCGCTGGCCCCCGAGGGGGTTGGCGTGATTGGCCCGATGCCAATCGGCGCGGATATCCTGCCGCTGTCCAACCTGCTGCGGGGCCGCGCCGATCCCGCTCTTCTGGCGCTTGCGGCAGATGGCTTTTTGACAAAACAGGCCGGCGATGCAGCTGACATCGTTTTGATGAACGAAAACATTGTCAGCCCGACTTTGGCCCCGGACATGGGGCTGGATGACAATCAATTCTATAAATTCGCGCCCGGCCGCCTGAAACGTGTGCTGCAATTGTTTCCCGACCACGACATCCGCGTCGGCATGGCCATCCGCAGCCCCGACAGTTTCCTTGTTTCGGCCTGGCAAGAAAACATGAAAGGCCATGCTTTCCGTCCATTCCGCAACTATCTGGGCCAGACCGACGTGACGCAGCTCAGCTGGTGGAAACTGGTCAAGAGATTACGACAAGCCATTGGGGATACACCGCTTTTCCTGTGGCGGTATGAGGATTATCCCGCCGTGGTGCCCACTGTCCTGACCCATTGCATCGGCGCGGCTGCGGCCAAGGTGACAATGCAGGACAGCGCCGCAAATCCCGGCTTTTCCGCTGCGGCGCTGGAATTTCTGGCCCGCCAAGGCCAGGTAACCAAAGAGACAACCGCAGATGCGCTGGCGCGCTTTCCCAAGGGCCGTGAAAATCCGCCGTTTCAACCGTGGAACGACGCGGAATTGCGCGCCATGTCAGAGCGTTACGCAGAAGACCTCGACAAAATTGCCACCCGGGGCATCGCAACGCTCCTGCGCCCGTGAACACTGGCCACTTGCCATCCCGCCGCCCCAACCTTAGATTCTGTCCAAACTCCAAGGGACCACCATATGCCAATTGATGCGACCGAAATCGAAAGCCTGATCCGTCATGCCTTTCCCGATGCCAAAATCATCGTTCAGGGCGATGATGGCCAGCATTTTGCCGCCGAGGTGATCGACGAGAGCTTTCGCGGCATGAACCGCGTGCAACAGCAACGCGCCGTGAACGCCGCCATCCGGGCCAAGCTCGACAGTGGTGAATTGCACGCGCTGGCGCTGACCACGCGCGCTCCGGGCTAGCGCCATGGATGCGGTGCTTTTGACCCTGCTGGGGGTGGCGATTTTCGGGGTAACAGTGTTGTTGGCCCGTCGCGCGATCCGGGCGGACCAGGGCAAAACGCGCGGCAGCGAACCCGGCTCGGGTTACCATGTTCTTCATACACAATATTCCTCGGGTCTGGGTGGCCAAAGCCACACAACCAAAGTGCCCCGCGATCCACAGGAATACGCCAAACGTTTCATTCCGAAGGGAAAAAGCAAATGACCGACGTCAAAGACCAAATCCAGGACACCGTTGCAGCCAATGACGTGGTGCTGTTCATGAAGGGCACCAAGGAAATGCCGCAATGCGGATTTTCCAGCCGTGTGGCGGGTGTGCTGAATTACATGGGGGTCGATTTCAAGGACGTGAATGTCCTGGCCGATGATGGCATCCGTCAGGGGATCAAGGATTTCTCTGACTGGCCGACCATCCCCCAGCTGTATGTCAAAGGCGAGTTTGTCGGCGGCTGTGACATCATCACTGAAATGACGCTTTCGGGCGAGCTGGACACCATGTTCGAAACCAACGGCGTGACATTTGATAAAGACGCCGCTGAAAAGATCCGCGAAGCCAACGGCTAAGCCGCCGCAGATCGCAATCACGGGGTGGTGCAGAGCCACCCCGTATCTATTTCTACCGTATCTATTTTTACCGGGCTTGTTCTAACCCGCCTTTTCTTCGACTTCGCTGGCCAGCGATTCCGCCCTTGCCGCCAGTTCAGCCAGCGTTTCGGTCACAACTGCGGGCACCACTGGCACCTCGACCCGTTCACGTTCCGGCGCCGGTTGATCCCGCAGCGCATCGCGGTCAGCGGTCATTTCCGAAAGCTGATCCTGCAAGCCGCGCACCTGATCTTCCAACCCGGCGGTTTTGTCCGCCAGCATCAAACCCGCCATCAGCAACATGCGCGCCTCTGGCAAACGTCCGATCTGATCCGACAGCACCCGTGCCTCGGTGTTCAGCATCGACGCTGCGGCCTGAAGAAAATGTTCCTCACCCGCCTGACAGGCCACATCAAAGGTCCGGCCGCCAATCTCAATGGTCACTTCGGGCATTACTGATCCTCCCCTGCGGCGTCATCTGCCATGGCTGTTTCACCGGATGCCTGCGGCTCACTCGGGACAAGCGTTTCCCCCGGCAAAAGCTGTTTCAACGCGGCCTCGATCGCGGCAGCTTCGGCCGTTTCGGCGGCGCGGTCGGCATTCAATGCCTCCAGCTCGGCAATCATCGAGGTGTTGATCAAATGCGGATCGGTCAGCCCTGCGCCGTTGGCATCGCGCAACGCGCGATTGTTTTCGCGCAATTGCTCATTGGCGCGACGCAGTCGCTGCAGTTCCAGATCAACCTGTGCTGTGGCTTCGGATTGCGCATCAAGCCGGGCCTTCATCGTGGCCTCTGCATCCTCCAGCTTGCTGTGCAATGCCTTGATCCGTTCTTCGCGCTGCTGTCCGGCCAGCTTTTCATCCGCAACCGCGGTTTCCGCTGCTGCCAGTTTCGCGCGCAGCTCGGCGACCTCGGCCGGATCGATGTCTGTTTCCGGCGCCGGGTGAAGCTGATCCAACCCTTTTGAGATCCGTTCAAGTGCCGCGGTAATCCTGCCCTGCAACTCCTCAATATCGGCCATATGCTCTGCCTTTCTGTCCTGTTGTCGCGTCCGATGTCGCGGCGCCTGCCCCAAATTGCTGCGAATCGCTTTTCGCGGTCCTTTCCGGCGAGTTTACCCAACCCTGTGGAAAAATGCGCCCCCCATTGACATCAAGCACTTACACGGCGCTGTTCACCCCGCCTTGAACTCTTTTGCCGGGGTGCTATGCAAACGCCAATGGCATTTAATAAGGAAAACCGCCTTGGACATCGAAGCGCTGAAATCTGCTCACCCAGATCACTGGTCAAAAGCTGCGGCCATCCGGGCCCTGACATTGGATGCGGTCCATGCCGCAAATTCGGGCCACTCGGGGATGCCGATCGGCATGGCAGACGTCGCAACCGTGCTGTTTGAAAAACACATGAAATTTGATGCGGCCAACCCGACCTGGCCTGATCGCGACCGGTTTATCCTGTCCGCCGGCCACGGTTCCATGTTGCTGTATTCCCTGCTCTATCTGGTTGGTGATGCCGAAATCACCCTCGATCAGATCAAGAATTTCCGCCAAAAAGGCGCGCTGACCGCCGGTCACCCGGAAAACTTCCTGGCCGCCGCCATTGAAACCACCACCGGCCCGCTGGGTCAGGGGATCGCCAATTCCGTCGGTTTCGCCATGGCCGAAGAAATCCAGCGCGCGCGCTTTGGCGCCAAGATCGTGGATCACCACACCTATGTGATCGCGGGCGACGGCTGCCTGATGGAAGGTGTCAGCCACGAGGCCATCGGCATCGCCGGGCGGCACGAATTGTCGAAACTGATCGTGCTTTGGGACAACAATGACATCACCATTGATGGCAAAGTGTCGCTGTCGGACCGCACCGATCAGGTGGCGCGCTTCACCGCCGCTGGCTGGCATGTTCAGGAAATCGACGGTCACAACCCGGAAGAGATCGACGCAGCCATCACAGCCGCGAAAAAGTCGGCACAACCGTCGATGATCGCCTGCAAGACCCACATCGCGCTGGGACACGCCGCCCAGGATACCTCCAAGGGTCACGGCGCCTTGACCGATGCGGATCAAATGGCCGCCGCGAAAGCGGTCTATGGCTGGACAACCGGCCCGTTTGAAGTGCCCGCCGCCATCAAATCCGCATGGGAGGCCATCGGCAGCCGTGGCAGCGACACGCGCGCGGCATGGGAGGCCCGTTTTGCCGCCGCACCCGGCAACAAGCAAAAGGAATTCACCCGCCAGCTGGCCGGTGAAGCGCCCAACAAGCTTTCGGCGACCATCAAGGCGTTCAAGAAGCAGATCAGCGACGAGAAACCCAAATATGCGACGCGCAAATCGTCGGAAATGGTGCTGGAGCTGATCAACCCGCTCATGCCCGAAACCGTGGGCGGCTCTGCTGATTTGACCGGATCGAACAACACCAAATCCGGGGATATGGGCGTGTTTGACGTCGACAGCCGTGGTGGGCGTTATGTCTATTGGGGCATCCGCGAACATGGTATGGCCTCGGCGATGAACGGCATGGCGCTGCATGGCGGCGTGCGCCCCTATGGCGGCACGTTCATGTGTTTCACCGATTATGCCCGCCCAGCAATGCGCCTGTCGGCGCTGATGAAACAACCGGTTGTCTATGTCATGACCCATGACAGCATCGGGCTTGGCGAAGACGGCCCAACCCACCAGCCGGTGGAACATCTGGCCATTTCGCGCGCCACGCCGAACACATTGGTGATCCGCCCCGCCGACACGGTGGAAACCGCAGAGGCCTGGGAAGTGGCATTGACCCAAGAAGCGACCCCCTCTGTCTTGTCGCTGACCCGTCAGGGCCTGCCGACGCTGCGGACCGAGCACAAGACCAAGAACATGGTGGCCCAGGGTGGCTATGTTCTGGCCGATGCCGAAGGCAAGCGCGAGGCGATCCTGATCGCAACCGGGTCGGAAGTGGCGCTGGCGATGGAGGCACGCGAGATCCTGCAAGCCGAAGGGATCGGCGTGCGCGTGGTCTCCATGCCTTGTATGGAGTTGTTTGCCGCACAGGACGAAGCCTATCGCAAGCGGGTGCTGCCCGGCGGGCCGGTGCGTGTCGGCATCGAAGCCGCAGTGCGCGAAGGCGGCTGGGATCGTTGGCTGTTGGGCGAACGTGGCCGCGAAGCCAAGGCAGGCTTTATCGGCATGCCCGGCTTTGGCGCGTCAGCCCCGGCTGGCGAATTGTTCGAGCATTTCGGCATCACAGCGGCGGCGGCCGTGGCCAAGGTCAAAGAGCTTCTGGGGTAAGCGATGGGGGCGCTCTGCCCCCAAACCGCAGGACAGATGGGGGCTCTGCCCCCAAACCGCAGGATAGATGGGGGCTCTGCCCCCAAACCCCCGGGATATTTGTGAACAGAAGAAGGGCTGGCCGGAAAATGGTCAGCCCTTTTTGCGAACAGAGGTCCAAAGCGGCATAATCATTTTGGTGACAACCGGGATCAACAAGATCCCAAGCGCCAGCCCCAACAGACCATCAATCGCCGCCGTGCCCAGCCATTCCATCGCGCCCTGCCAGGTCGCTGGCCCGAATTGCGCCAGTGCCACCGCCCAATCATGAATTAGATGTTCCGGTGCGTGCCAGCCCATTTCCGCGGCGCCATGGACGATGATCGACCCGCCAACCCACAGCATGGCCGCCGTGCCGACCACCATCAAAGCTGACAAAAACCCCGGCATCGCCGCAACGATCCCGCGCCCCATGAGCCGCGTCGCCCGCAGCCGCCCGCGCGCCGCCATCCACAGCCCAAGGTCATCGGCCTTTACGATCAACGCCACCGCACCATAGACCGCCAGGGTGATGCCAACCGCGACCGTGGCCAAGGTGGCCGCTTCGATCCAAAAGCTGCTTTGCGGGATGGCGGCCAGGGCAATTGTCATGATCTCAGCCGAGAGGATGAAATCGGTCTTGATGGCGCCGCGCACTTTTTCTTCTTCCAGATGTGCCGGATCACCGGTTTCCGGCCCGGCATGATCCGAACCATGCGGCACAAGAACATGTGCGACCTTTTCCGCGCCCTCAAAACAGAGGTAAGCCCCGCCCAGCATCAGCAACGGTGCAATCAGCCAGGGTGCGAACTCTGCCATTGCCAGGCCAACAGGCAGCAGAAACACCAATTTGTTGATCAGCGAGCCGCGCGCAATCCGCCAGACAATCGGCAATTCACGCGCCGGTTCAAAGCCATGCACATATTTCGGCGTCACCGCCGCATCGTCGATCACTGCACCCGCGGCCTTGGCCCCGGCCTTGGCCGCCTGCGCGGCGATATCGTCGACCGAGGCCGCCGCCACCTTGGCAATCGCCGCCACATCATCCAGCAGCGCCAGCAATCCACTCATCTTCGACTCTCCGTCTGTTTGATCCGAACTGTAGAGATCAGTTGTCGCGCTGCAAGGCCCAGCGCCCGGCCCCATGTGCCGCCAGCACAAGACAGCCACCGGCAATGGCCCAGTTTTTCACAAAGATCGTCATCTGCCATGGGTCCTCCGGCAGAAAGTGAAACAAGGACGTCACCGCGCAATATCCGGCCAGCAACAGCGCCAGGCAGCAAGCAAGCCAATGACCGCATCCGGATTGCCGGCTTTTTGCACCGCGCCGCCAAGGAACAACAACGCGATCAGAAAGCGCCCCAAAAGCACCGCTAAGTCAGGAAAATGATTCTTCATGTCCAAAGATCTAGGGCGCGAAACACAAAAGCCATGCCGCTGTTACCGCAACCAAGCAACCGATAGCGCAAACGCGTTAGCGCCACCAGACGTTTCGCGGCAACGGTTAACGCTATCATATTGTAAATGTTCAACTTTCTCTTGGAGATGCTGCACCCGCACAGTATCACCCGCACGACGCCAAATAGGAGACTTCAGATGACAGTCACAATCGGAATCAACGGATTTGGCCGGATCGGCCGCTGCACCCTGGCACATATTGCCGAAAGCGCGCGCAATGACGTTCAGGTCATGAAAATCAACGCCACCGGCCCGATTGAGACCTCTGCCCATCTTCTGCGCTACGACAGCATCCATGGCCGGTTCCCCGGCGAAGTCACCGTCAAAGGCAATACCATGGATCTGGGCCGTGGGCCGATGGAGATGTTTTCGACATATGATCCGCAGGAACTGGATTGGTCGGGCTGTGATGTGGTGTTGGAATGCACCGGCAAATTCAACGATGGCAAGAAGGCGGATGTGCATCTGTCGCGGGGGGCGAAATCGGTGCTGATTTCCGCCCCGGCCAAGAATGTGGCGCGCACGGTGGTTTATGGCGTCAACCACCGCGACATGACGGCAGAAGACCGGATCATTTCCAACGGGTCCTGCACCACCAATTGCCTGGCACCGCTGGCCAAGGTGCTGGACGAGGCGATCGGCATCGAACGCGGCATCATGACCACGATCCACAGCTACACCGGCGATCAGCCCACGTTGGATCGCCGTCACAATGACCTGTATCGCGCACGTGCCGCCGCCATGGCGATCATCCCCACCTCGACCGGTGCGGCCAAGGCGCTGGGAGAAGTTTTGCCGAACCTGCGTGGCAAATTGGACGGCACCGCGATGCGCGTGCCGACGCCGAATGTATCGGCCGTGGATTTGACCTTCGAAGCCGGCAAAGACGTGACGGTGGAGGACGTGAATGAAATCGTACGCGAAGCGGCAGCTGGGCATATGGGCGCTGTTCTGGGCTATGATCCCGAGCCGAAAGTGTCGATTGATTTCAACCACACCACACAAAGTTCGATCTTTGCCCCGGATCAGACCAAGGTCATTGGCGGACGCACGGTGCGGGTTCTGGCCTGGTATGACAATGAATGGGGTTTCTCGGTGCGGATGGCGGATGTGGCCGGCGCCATGGGGCGTTTGCTGCACTAAGGTGATCCCGGGATTTTTGACGGAATTGTCGCCACGCTGGTTTCGCGTGGCGATTTTTCTTGGGGAGGCCGACACCGCGGGCCAGATGAGGGCAAGCCCCCCAAACCACAGGATAGATGGGGGGCAAGCCCCCCAAACCCCCCGGGATATTTCTGGTCAGATGAAAGGCTTGATCGCCTTTTTGGGGGCTGTTTTTCGGTGATCAAAGTGTCGGGTGATCGGTTGCCTTCGGCAATTGTATGTAGCGCGGAGGTCCGGCCAAGCGCTGAAACCTGAGGGTCGATGATCCTGTTGTCGCTTGGGGGCCCAATCCGCAGCGACAGTGCGCGCGCCTTCTGTTGCGCCCGCACCGGCCGCCCATTGCGCCGCCGTTCACCAACCACAGATTGACCATTGCCCAGCCGGGCCGGTTGCGGCAGGGTCATGCCAAATCGGAGCCTGACATGACCAACACCATCGCCCTATACCTCGCAGTTTTTCTTTTGGCGGCTATTGGCGCGGATTTTTACCTGTTCGGCACAGAGCATTCGCTTTTCCTTGCGAAAAAGTTTCTCGATCTGTTGGAATGGCTCAGCTTCTGGCGCTGAGGCGGCAATTGACTTTTGCGGCAAGATACGTTTGTTAGCGTTAACGGAAACCGGAATCGCAGGGCGACCCGTTGTCGTCTATTTCTGCGCCCGAACCATGGGAGAATGACATGGCTGTCAAAGTTGCCATTAACGGATTTGGCCGTATCGGTCGCAACGTGCTGCGCGGCATTATCGAATCGGGCCGCACAGACATTGAAGTGATTGCGATCAACGATCTTGGTCCGGTCGAAACCAACGCGCATTTGCTGCAATACGACAGTGTGCATGGCCGGTTCCCGGTCGAAGTCACCACCGGTGACGATTGGATTGATGTCGGTCGTGGCCCGATCAAGGTTACAGCGGAACGCAACCCTGCTGATCTGCCTTGGTCTGACGTCGATGTGGTGTTGGAATGCACCGGTATCTTCACCTCGAAAGAGGCATGCCAGGCCCATCTGGAAAACGGCTCCAGCCGCGTTCTGATCTCGGCCCCCGGGAAAGATGCTGACAAGACAATCGTTTACGGTGTGAACCACGATGTGTTGACCGCCGAAGATCTGATTGTATCGAACGCCTCTTGCACCACAAACTGCCTGTCGCCGGTGGCCAAGGTTCTGAACGACACCATTGGTATTACCAAAGGTTTCATGACCACGATTCACAGCTATACCGGTGACCAGCCGACGCTGGACACGATGCACAAGGATCTCTATCGCGCCCGTGCCGCCGCTTTGTCGATGATCCCGACCTCAACCGGTGCGGCCAAGGCCGTGGGTCTGGTGCTGCCGGAATTGAACGGAAAGCTTGACGGTGTTGCAATCCGGGTGCCGACGCCAAATGTATCGGTTGTGGACCTGACATTCGAAGCCGCGCGCGAGACCACGGTTGACGAAATCAACGCCGCCATTCGCGCCGCTGCCGATGGCCCGCTCAAAGGTGTGCTGGGTTATACCGACAAGCCGCTTGTCAGCTCGGATTTCAACCACGATCCGCATTCGTCGATCTTCCACTGCGACCAGACCAAGGTCATGGACGGCACAATGGTGCGTATCCTCAGCTGGTATGACAATGAATGGGGCTTCTCGAACCGGATGGCGGATACCGCCGTTGCGATGGGCAAGCTGATCTAAGCTGGCGCGGCTTCGCCATTACGGAACGCCAAGAAACAAAAAAAGCCCCGCAGATTGCGGGGCTTTTTCTTTGCTCCCTTACACCGGGAACCGTCATTTTGGTTTTGCCTCAAAATGAAATCAAAAAGATGTCCACGTCACCGCAGGTCAATCAAATCGGGTGCGCAGGGCATCATTTACCGCCGGGGTGACAAATTTCGACACATCGCCGCCCAGCCGGGCGATTTCCTTGACCAGCTTTGACGCAATCGCCTGATGCCGGGCTTCGGCCATCAGAAACACGGTTTCGACGGAATCATCCAATGCCCGGTTCATGCCGACCATTTGATATTCATATTCGAAATCCGCCACGGCGCGCAGACCGCGGATGATCATCCCGGCCCCCACATCGCGGGCGCAGTCAATCAACAGATTCTCGAACGGATGCACGACAATTTCGGTTCCGATGGTTTCCGACAATTTCCTGGTCTCGCCCTCGATCATGGCCACACGCTCTTCCAGCGCGAACAAAGGCCCCTTGTCGCGATTGATCGCCACACCGATCACCAAACGATCCACCAGCACACTGGCCCGCCGAATGATATCAATGTGGCCAACGGTGATCGGGTCAAAAGTGCCGGGATAAAGGCCTATGCGCATGAGAATATTCCGAGGTTTGCGTCATCAAGGGTCTGCCCCGATCACTTGCCCAACAGCATTGCCGCTGTCAAGCGGCGACGAAAGATTGTTGCGCGGATGGGGCTTAATGCCCCATGATCATTCCCTCCAGCGCGTCTTTTTCCATGGCAAGCTCGCTCAGACGGGCCTTGACCACATCCCCAAGCGAAATCAGCCCGACCAATTCACCGTCTTCGACCACCGGCATGTGGCGGAAACGGCCCTCGGTCATCCGGGACAGAACGCTATCGGCCTGTTCATCACGCGTGCAGGTCTGCAACTGCGTTGTCATGTGATCGGCCACCGTTTGGCCCAGACAGCCCGCGCCGCTTTTGGACAATTCGCGCACGATGTCACGTTCCGACAGGATGCCCGCCGCAGATTTTCCATCGTCCTTGGAAATGATCACCGTCCCGATGCGTTTTTCTGCAAGGATAGCCACCGCTTCCGAAATCAGCATTCCCGGCGGCACGGTTTCGACCGAAAATCCACCCTTTGATTGCAGGATTTGCTGCACCAGCATTTTTCTCTCCTTGCCTTGCACGTTTCTTTCAGCTTTCCCGCAAGTCCTTCTGCTGTCAAGCAATCCTTCAATTCGATTGTGTAAGTGCCTCCAGCCGCGCGACTTCTGCACGCATTCCAGCGACCAGCGCGGCGGCAAACCGGTTCATCCGATCCAGCCGCCGGTCATCGCCATGTCGCACCAGATAAAACGCGCGGGACAGGGAAATCTCTGATGCCAGAACCCGGCGCAATTCCGGGGCATAGGGCAGCGCGAAATCATGCACGATGCCAAGCCCGCCGCCCTGACGCAGCCAATTGAGCTGGACCGAAACCGAGTTCGACGCCAGATGCACCTGATCCAACCCCATGTCCGACAGGTAATCCAATTCGCGATCAAAAATCATGTCCGAAATATAGCCGATCACCCGATGGGCCCGCAGGTCCTGGGGGGATTGGATCGGTGGACATTGCGCCAGATAGGTCTCGGCCGCTGCGACATGCAGTTGATAGTCCGCGATTTTTTGCACCGTCAATCGCCCGGCTGTCGGCGGGCTGACCGATATGGCGAGGTCAGCTTCGCGTTTGGACAGGTTCACGACGCGGGGCTGTGACAGAATCTGAATCTCCAGATCGGGGTTGTCGCGGGCAATTGTGGCACAGACCCGCGGCAGCAGGAAATTGGCACAGCCATCCGGCGCGCCAATGCGGATCTGACCGGAAAGCCGACCCGCCTCGCCCGCCAGCGCCTCGGCGGCCCCTTGCGTGGCCTGCTCGGCCCGTTCCGCATGCGGCAGAAGCCTCTGGCCCGCATCGGTCAGCGCATAGCCCTGGGGTGATTTCCCAAACAGCGGCTGGCCCATGTCCTGTTCCAGCCGGGTGATACGCCGCCCGACCGTTGCCGGATCAATCCGCAGCACCCGCCCCGCCGCAGAGAGGCTCTCATGCCGCGCCACCGCCAGAAACACCCGAATGTCATCCCAAGACTGCACCGCGCCCCCTTTGCAAAAATGCAAAATGCTTTTGGAACATTGTCGCTTTTCTGGGCGAATTTGCAAGACTATGCTGCGGGCAATTCAACCCGAGGAGCCCCCGATGAACGTTATCAAGAACTATATCAACGGCAGTTTTGTCGAAAGCACATCGACACGGACCGCCGATGTGATGAACCCCGCCACCGGCGAGGTGCAGGCGCAGGTCAAACTGTCGAGCAAAGCGGAACTGGACGATGCGGTGGCCAAAGCGGCCGAAGCGCAAAAGGCATGGGGCGCCACCAACCCCCAGCGTCGCGCGCGGGTGATGATGAAGTTCGGCGCCTTGATCAATGAAAACATGGACAAATTGGCCGAACTGGTCAGCCGCGAACATGGCAAGACCCTGCCCGACGCCAAGGGCGACGTGCAACGCGGGCTTGAGGTTGTCGAGGTCTGCATGGGCGCGCCCAACATGCTGAAAGGTGAATTCACCGACAATGGCGGTCCGGGCATTGACCTTTACTCCATGCGTCAGCCGCTGGGTGTCGTGGCCGGTATTACGCCGTTCAACTTTCCCGCGATGATCCCGCTGTGGAAAATGGCGCCGGCTCTGGCCTGCGGCAATGCGATGATCCTGAAACCGTCCGAGCGCGTGCCATCGACCGCATTGCTGCTGGCGGAACTGCTGAAAGAGGCCGGTCTGCCCGACGGTGTGTTGCAGGTGGTGAACGGGGACAAAGAGGTTGTCGATGCCATCCTCGACAACGACACAATCGCCGCTGTCGGATTTGTCGGCTCGACACCGATCGCCCAATACATCTATGGCCGCGCCGCCAACAATGGCAAACGCGCCCAGTGTTTCGGTGGTGCCAAGAACCACATGATCATCATGCCGGACGCCGATCTGGACAAGGCTGCGGATGCATTGGTTGGTGCGGGCTATGGTGCGGCCGGCGAACGCTGTATGGCGATTTCGGTTGCTGTCCCCGTGGGCAAGGAAACCGCCGATGCGCTGATCGAAAAGCTGGTGCCCCGGGTCGAAAAGTTGAAGGTTGGCCCCTATACTGCGGGCGACGACGTGGATTACGGCCCTGTGATCACCGCCCAGTCCAAGGCGCGGATCGAAGGTTTGATCAACAGCGGCGTGGACCAGGGTGCGAACCTCGTGATCGACGGTCGTGGTTTCGAGCTTCAGGGATATGAAAACGGCTTCTTCTGTGGCCCGTCGCTGTTCGACAATGTGACGCCGGATATGGACATCTACAAAGAAGAAATCTTTGGCCCGGTTCTGTCCCAGGTGCGCGCCGACAGCTATGAGGACGCGCTGAACCTTGTCATTGACAACGATTACGGCAATGGCACCGCAATCTATACCGCCGATGGTGATACCGCACGCGACTTTGCCCACCGGGTGAATGTGGGTATGGTTGGCATCAACTTCCCCATTCCGGTGCCGCTGTCCTATCACACCTTTGGTGGCTGGAAAAAATCGGCCTTTGGCGATTTGAACCAATATGGTCCTGATGCCTTCCGCTTCTATACCAAGACCAAAACCGTTACCGCGCGCTGGTTCTCGGGGATCAAGGACGGTGGCGAATTCAATTTCAAAGCCATGGATTAATCCCAACCCAAGGTTGATCATCACCAGATTGTGATCCAGGGCCGCAGCGTAAACTGCGGCCCTGAGTTGTTTTTTGCTTCCCAAAACGGGATTTATCAAGTTAATTGACCTATCAACGATTTTTTGGTTTTTATGGGGGGCAGCGCGGTGGGGTTTCACTATTTGATACTTGAAGAAGAGCGCGTTGTGTCCATAGAGCTGTTCAATCGGGTCGATCTGGCCTGTCTCGACAAGATGCGTCAGGAATTTGATAGCAATCCGAAATACACGCCCGATTTGAACATTCTGTGCGACCTGTCGCAGCTAGCGGAAATCGACCTGAACTTTGCCCAGATGATGCAGGCGATTTCGATGCGATCGGCGTTTTACGAACAATGCACCGACATGAAGATGGCGTTTTGGGCCCCGCAGGATCTGCCGTATGGCATGGCCCGGATGTTTTCATCGCTGATAGATCGTTTTCCCGGCGTGACCGCCGGGGTTTTCCGGGACTGGGAAAGTGCCGTGGAATTTTCCGGCTGTGACCCACAGGTCTTTGAAACCAGGGACACCGGCACCAATCAGGGCTAGCCGCCCGGCGGGTGGGCCAACCCCAAACGCGCCTGAAACAGATCCGGGTTACCCAGCCCCCAAACCGCTTTCACAACGCCGCTTGCGCGGATTTCAATGCCAGTGCATCGTTGACCGGCACTTTATAGGAGCATTGAAATGAATATGATTACCAGACGTACCGCCCTTTTGGGTTTGGCAGCTGTGCCCGTGGCTTTGGCCGGCGCAGCCCAGGCCGCAACACATAACGTTTCCATCAAAGGGTTCGCATTTTCGCCATCCAGCCTGACCGTGGCGGCCGGTGACACGGTGGTGTTCACCAACGAAGACAGCGCCCCCCATACCGCCACCGCCGAAAACGGCGCATTTGGCACCGGCACCCTCCGCAAAGGTGAAACCGCATCGTTTGAGGTGACCACCGCGGGTGCGTTCGACTATCACTGCAAATTCCATCCGGCGATGAAAGCCACGCTTGTGGTGGAATAACCCCGCGCTGCAATTTCTGCGCAGGTAAATTTCCCGGACGCTGTGGGTTGATGCATTGCCGCAATCGCGTTTTTGCCGCTATGATCCATGACGTCCGGTTTTTTTATTGCACCCCGGGACCACAAGACCACGAACCATACCATCACGACCCACAAGAAAGAGACTGCCATGCCGGATCCGGATTTCACCATTGGCATCGAAGAAGAATATCTTTTGGTGGATTGTGACAGTCTTGCGTTGGTCGAGGTGCCCGATACCCTGATGGCGGAATGCAAGGCCGCGCTGGCCGATCAGGTCAGCCCGGAATACCTGCAATGCCAGATCGAAATCGGCACCGGCGTATGCCGCAATGTGGCCGAGGCCCGCGCCGATCTGCGCCATCTGCGGCGCACAATCACCACATGCGCGGCAAAATATAATGCCGCCCCGATCGCCGCCTCCTGCCATCCCTTTGCGGATTGGAAGACCCTGCATCACACGGATCGCGAACGGTACAACCAATTGCGCCAGGATCTGGGGGGTGTGGTGCGGCGGATGCTGATCTGTGGGATGCATGTGCATGTCGGGCTGAACGACGATGCCCTGCGCGCCGATCTTTTGGGCCAGCTCAGTTATTTTCTGCCACATCTGCTGGCGCTTTCCGCGTCCTCGCCGTTTTGGCAGGGCGAAGATACCGGGCTGGCGTCTTACCGGATTTCCGTCTTCGACAACCTGCCCCGCACCGGATTGCCGCCACAGTTCAATTCCTGGGATGAATACCAGCGTTCGGTCAAGGCGCTGGTGGATTTGGGGCTGATCGAAGACAGCACCAAGATCTGGTGGGATCTGCGCCCCAGCCACAGCTTTCCAACGTTGGAAACCCGGATCTGTGATGTCTGTCCGCGCCTGGAAGACACGCTGGCGCTTGCCGCCACCATCCAATGTCTGACCCGGATGCTATGGCGTCTGCGCACCCGCAACCAACGCTGGCGGATTTATGATCGGTTTCTGATCGCGGAAAACCGGTGGCGGGCCCAGCGATACGGCGTCGAAGAAGGTTTGATTGACTTCGGACGCGGCGAAATCGTGCCAATGGTCGAATTGATCGACGAGTTGATTGAGCTGTTGGCAGAGGATGCCGAGGCGCTGGATTGCACCGCTGAAATCGCCCATCTGCGCACGATCCTGGATCGCGGCACGTCTTCGATGCGCCAACGCGCGGTACGCGCGGCCGCAGAGGCCGCAGGCGCAGACCGCGAAGCACAGATGCGCGCCGTGGTCACCCATCTGATCGAAGATTTTCAGGCCGATCTGTGAGGGCCTGACAGGTGAAGGAAACCGCGCTCTATCCCGCCGTGAAGGCGCTGTTGGTCGCACAGGGCTATGAGGTCAAGGCCGAGATCGGCGCAGCAGATGTCGTCGCAATCAAAGGCGATGACGACCCGGTGATTGTCGAGTTGAAAACCGGATTTGCCCTGACCCTGTTCCATCAGGCGATCACCCGCCAGTCGCTTACGGATTCGGTCTATATCGCGGTGCCGCGTCTGACCGGCAAACGGTTTCAACGCGCCCTGAAGGAAAACAAGGCGCTGTGCCGTCGGCTGGGACTGGGGTTGATCACGGTCCGGCTCAGCGATGATCATACCGAGGTGCATATCGACCCCGCGCCCTATCAACCGCGCCAGAACAAGCCGCGCAAAACCCGGTTGCTGCGGGAATTTGCCCGGCGCGAGGGCGATCCAAATCTGGGGGGCGCGGCGCGCAATTCGCCGCTGATCACCGCCTATCGTCAGGATGCGATCCGGCTGGCGGAATATCTGAACAGCCATGGGCCATCGAAATGTGGCGACATCCGCAAGATCACCGGCGTGGCCAAAGCAACGCAGATCATGGCCGACGATCACTATGGCTGGTTCGAACGGGTGTCGCGCGGCGTCTATCAATTGACCCCACGCGGCGCAGAGGCGCTGGTCACACCCTGATATCGCGGCCTGATATCGCTATCTGGTGGCGCGGGTTGTCCCAAGGCCGCCTTCGGATGCAAAGCCATCTTCGGCCACGCTGGCGCGGGCCTCTGTGCGATCTTGGATCGGGGCGGCCTTGGCATCCGACATCAGCGCATCGGTCACAACGATCAGGGCACTCATTGCCAAAACGGGAAGGATCAGGCGGGGCATGGTCGTCTCCTGCGGTTGTCTTGCGTGCCCTTGGTCTAGCCCCTGCCCGCGCGCCAGCCAATTCCGGTATTCCTGACCCTCCACGCCCTTGCCACAGATCGGCATGCGACATACCGACCTGTGCTTGCCGGTCATCTTCCCGGCGAAATGCCTACACCTGCATGGCGGAACGGGTTAGCTAGGGCCAGGACCGCAGCAATGAAATCACGCGCGATTGTCGCGCGCCAGCTTTTGGCAGAAACATGAACGACATACACATCCGCAAGGTCGGGCAAACTGGCCGCATCACCCTGACACGCCCCAAAGCGTTGAATGCGCTCAGCCACGACATGGCGCTGGCGATTGATGCCGCCCTGATCGACTGGGCGCAGGACACCGATGTGCGCATGGTTGTGTTTGATGCCGAAGGTGACCGGGCGTTTTGCGCCGGCGGCGATATCGCAAAACTATACGCCACCGGCAAAGCGGGTGATTTTGAGTATGGCCGCCAATTCTGGCGCGATGAATACCGGATGAATGCCCGTCTGGCCGAGTTTCCCAAACCTGTCGCAGCCTTCATGCAGGGCTTTACCATGGGCGGCGGTGTCGGCATTGGCGGGCATACATCTCATCGCGTGGTGGGACACACATCGCGGATCTCGATGCCGGAATGCAGCATCGGCCTTGTGCCGGATGTTGGCGGGACATTCCTGCTGGCACAGGCGCCGGGGCGGATCGGCGAATACCTTGGGCTGCTGGGCGCGCGCATGGGCCCCGGTGATGCCATCCATGCCGGATTTGCCGATTACTACATCCCCGAAGCGAACTGGCCCACCCTTATCAGCGCGCTGGAGCGCAGCGGCGATTGGGGCTTGATTGACGCCGCCGGTCACCCCGCGCCCGAAAGCAAACTGGCCGCGCAACAGGGCGACATTGATGCGGCCTTTGGTGGGGAAACCCTGCCTGATGTGCTGAATGCGCTGGATCATGCGGGCACGGAATTCGCGGCGGCCACGCTTCAGGTGATGGAGCGCAACAGCCCGCTGGCCATGGCCGCCACATTGGAGCTGATCCACCGGCTGCGCGGTCCCGCCGCCACCATCCACCGCGCATTGGACGGCGAATATCGTTATACCGCACGGGCCATGGAACATGGCGATTTCCTCGAAGGTATCCGGGCCGCGATCATCGACAAGGATCACTCTCCGCAATGGCATGACGTGCTGCGCAGCCTCAAAGCCCTGCGCGTGTCGCGCATGTTGATGCCCCTTGGCCAGGACGCTCTCAGCTTTGTGGATCGGGCGACATAACCAACGGCATGTCGCCCCATTTGGTCTATTCCGCCGCAACCTTGCGCGGTTTCAACATCGGCGCGAGGTAATGACCGGTGTGGCTGGCCTTGACCTTGGCCACCTTTTCCGGCGTGCCCTTGGCGACGATTTTGCCGCCGCCATCGCCGCCTTCGGGACCGATGTCGATGATCCAGTCAGCGGTTTTGATCACATCGAGGTTATGCTCGATCACCACCACGGAATTGCCCTGATCGACCAATTCATGCAGCACTTCCAACAGCTTGCGCACGTCTTCGAAATGCAGTCCGGTGGTCGGCTCGTCAAGGATATAGAGCGTGCGCCCGGTCGAGCGTTTTGCCAATTCCTTGGACAGTTTCACCCGCTGCGCCTCGCCCCCTGACAGGGTTGTCGCTTGTTGGCCGACCTTGATGTAACTCAGACCGACCCGCATCAACGCATCCATCTTGTCCCGGATCGACGGCACGGCTTTGAAAAACTCCTGCGCCTCTTCAACTGTCATATCAAGAACGTCAGCTATACTCTTGCCCTTAAAGCGAATTTCAAGCGTTTCGCGGTTGTAGCGCGCGCCTTTGCAGGTCTCGCATTCGACATACACATCCGGCAGGAAATGCATCTCGATCTTGATGACACCGTCACCCTGACAGGCCTCGCAGCGCCCGCCTTTGACGTTGAAACTGAAGCGGCCAGGCTTGTAGCCGCGCGCCTTGGATTCGGGCAGGCCGGCAAACCAGTCACGGATCGGGGTGAAGGCCCCGGTGTAAGTCGCTGGATTAGACCTCGGCGTTCGCCCAATCGGGCGTTGGTCGATGTCGATGACCTTGTCCAGATGCTCCAGCCCCTTGATGGTTTCGCAGGGTGCCGGGGTCTGGCGCGCGCCGTTCAGACGCATCGAGGCGGTTTTGAACAATGTCTCGATCGTCAGCGTGGATTTGCCGCCGCCGGACACACCAGCAACACAGACAAACTTGCCCAGCGGGAATTCGGCTGTGACCTTTTTCAGGTTGTTGCCCGTGGCCTTGACCACGGTCACCGATTTTCCGTTGCCCTCGCGACGTTCCGTCGGCACCGAAATTTCGCGTTTGCCGGACAGATATTGACCGGTCAGGGATTTGGGATCGGCGGCAACCTTGGCCGGGACGCCGTGCGACACCACCTGTCCGCCATGCACACCCGCGCCGGGGCCAATGTCAAAAACATAATCGGCTTCGCGGATCGCCTCTTCGTCGTGTTCGACGACGATCACGGTATTGCCCTGATCGCGCAGGTTTTTCAGCGTGCCAAGCAGGCGATCATTGTCGCGCTGGTGCAGACCGATCGACGGCTCATCCAGCACATAAAGCACACCGGTCAGGCCCGAGCCGATCTGGCTCGCCAGCCTGATCCGCTGACTCTCGCCGCCCGACAAGGTGCCGGAATTGCGCGACAGGGTCAGATATTCAAGACCGACATTGTTCAAAAACCCCAGCCGCTCGCGAATTTCCTTGAGGATGGCGCGGGCGATTTCGTTCTTCTGTTGCGTCAGGCTTTCCGGCACCGATTGACACCAGTCAAAGGCCTCGCGGATCGACATCTGGACGACCTGGCCGACGTGCAACAGGTGATCGCCAGAGCCGATCTTGACCGCCAGCGCCTCGGGGCGCAGACGATAGCCGTCGCAGGCATGACAATGGCGGTTGTTCTGGTAGCGTTCGAATTCCTCACGGATCCAGTTGGAATCCGTTTCGCGGTAGCGGCGTTCCATATTGGGAATGACGCCTTCGAACACGCGGGAGATCTGATAAACGCGGCCACCTTCGTCGTAGCGGAATTCGATTTCCTCGTCGCCGGACCCATAAAGAAACACCTGCTGCACATGCGCAGGCAGGTCTTTCCAACGGGTGTTCTTGTCGAATTCGTAATGCTTGGCCAGCGCTTCGATGGTCTGAAGGAAATAAGGTGACTTGCCCTTGCGCCAGGGCGCCAGCGCGCCGTCATAGATTTTCAGCGTGGCATCCGGCACCACAAGGCGTTCGTCGAAAAACAGCTCGACCCCCAGCCCGTCACATTCCGGGCAGGCCCCGAATGGCGCGTTAAAGGAAAACAACCGCGGTTCGATTTCGGGAATGGTGAAACCACTGACCGGACAGGCAAAATTCTCGGAAAATGTAATGCGTTCCGGTTCACCTTCGCTTGGCGCGGTTTCCAGAACGGTGATCCCATCCGCCAGATCCAGCGCGGTGCGGAAACTGTCGGCCAGCCGGGTTTCCAATCCTTCGCGCACCACGATCCGGTCAACGACAACGTCGATGTCATGGCGGTATTTCTTGTCCAGTTTCGGCGGTTCATCCAGCTCGTAAAACGCGCCATCCACCTTGACCCGTTGGAACCCCTGCTTGCGCAGCTCCATGAATTCCTTGCGATATTCGCCTTTGCGGTCGCGAATGATCGGCGCGAGGAGATAGCCGCGCGTGCCCTCCTCCAGCGCCATGACCCGATCGACCATATCCTGCACCTGCTGCGCCTCGATCGGCTTGCCGGTTGCGGGGCTGTAGGGCGTGCCGGCACGCGCAAACAACAGCCGCATGTAATCATAGATTTCGGTCACTGTGCCGACGGTCGAACGCGGGTTTTTCGACGTGGTTTTCTGTTCGATGGAAATTGCGGGCGACAGACCGGAAATATGGTCCACATCCGGCTTTTCCATCATATCCAGAAACTGCCGCGCATAGGCCGAAAGCGATTCCACATAGCGCCGCTGACCCTCGGCATAGATGGTATCAAACGCCAAAGAGGACTTGCCAGACCCGGACAGGCCGGTGATCACCACAAGCTGGTCCCGGGGAATATCGACGTCGATCCCCTTCAGGTTATGTTCGCGCGCACCGCGCACTTCGATATATTTCAACTCGGCCATGAACCACCTCTGCAGACATGCGCTAAGACATAGTTGATGCATCCCGGATGGCCAATCAAAAAATGAGAACACAAAGCGAACATTCCCCAAGGTAGGGAATTCCGCCGTTGATCACGCGCCGGGCGATGCGCAAGGATTGCGCCATTGATGGATCTTTGGGGGCCCAAATGAATTTTCTTCGCATATGTATCGTCGTATTATTGGGCCTGCCCGGCCTTTTGACCGCACAGGAACGTGCGCGCACCATCCTTGTTCTGGATGCATCCGGGTCGATGTGGGGCCAGATTGATGGCGCGGCCAAGATTACGATTGCCCAGGATGTGATGGGCGATCTGTTGGGGGCGCTGCCGGAAAATCAGGAATTGGGCCTGACCGCATATGGTCACCGCACCGAAGGTGATTGCACCGATATCGAAACCCTTGTGTCGCCGGGAATTGGCACGCGTGATGCGATTTCCGACGCCGTGAACGCGATCAAGCCGCGCGGCAAGACCCCGATGACCGATGCGGTTGTCGCCGCCGCCGAGGCGCTGCGCTATACCGATCAACCGGCGACGGTGATCCTTGTATCTGACGGGATTGAAACCTGTCACCCCGATCCTTGCGCCGCCGCCCGCGTGCTGGAGAAAACCGGCGTTGATTTCACCGCGCATGTGGTTGGATTTGACGTCTCTGACCCAGAGGCGATCAAACAGATGCAATGTCTGGCGGATGAGACCGGCGGTCGGTTCCTGTCGGCCTCGGATGCCAGTGAGTTGGGCACAGCCCTGACAGAGGTTGTGGTCGCCCCGGAACCAGAGCCGGTTGCCGTCACCGTGACCTTTGTCGCAACCGAAGGCGACAACACCCCGCCGATCAGCACGCCGTTGATCTGGAACCTGACCGGGGCGGATGGGCCAATTTTCGAATTTGAACGCGGCGCCAGCGTTGCGGCCGACCTCCTGCCCGGTGAATACCGCGTGACCGTATTGCGCCCCGAGGATGAGGCCAGCGCCGAAATGACATTCACCTCTGCCATGCAGGACCAGACCGTTGCCCTGGTGTTGCCGACGCTCTTGCCTGCGGCCAGCCTTGACGCCGCCGACAGCGCGGTGGCCGGGGCGACGATCCCCGTCGACTGGCAAGGGCCGAACGCCAAAAGCGACTATATTTCCGTGTCGCGCCCCGATGACAATGGATACGTGAATTATGTCTATACCGCCAAGGGCACCCCGGGCCAGCTGGTGATGCCGCCGGTGCCGGGACAATACGAGCTGCGGTATGTTCTGGCGAATGGGCGCAAGACGCTGGCAACCCGCGCCATTACCGTGACCGAAGCCCCCGCCAGCGTCATGGCCGATGACAGCGCGCCGGCCGGTGCAACCCTGCCCGTCACATGGGAAGGCCCGGATTATGCCAATGATTACATCGCAGTCGCGCGACCCGACGACAATGGCTATGAAAACTATGCCTACACCCGCAAGGGCGATCCGGCGCAGCTTCTGATGCCATCGGTGCCGGGCGACTATGAGCTGCGTTATGTGATGTCGCAGGACCGCACCGTGCTGGCGACGCAGAAAATCACCGTGACCGACGTTGCCGCAACATTGGCCGCGCCGGACAGCGCCCTGGCGGGATCGACCCTGCCGGTGGAATGGACCGGGCCGGATTATCAAAACGATTACATCTCGGTCGCACGTCCCGAAGACAAAGGATATGAAACCTATGTCTATACCCGCAAGGGCACGCCCGGACAGCTTCTGATGCCGTCGGTGCCGGGAACCTATGAGCTGCGTTATGTGATGTCACAGGACCGCACCGTGCTGGCGACCCGAACCATCGAGGTGTTGGACATCAACGCCACGCTGGCCGCACCGGCCACCGCAGCAGCGGGTGAAGATGTGTCGATTGACTGGACCGGACCGGATTACAAGAACGACTACATCTCTGTCGCCCGCCCCGGCGATGACGGATATGAGGCCTATACCTATACCCGCAAGGGATCGCCGCTCAGCGTGACCATGCCGCTGGTGCCCGGACAATACGAACTGCGCTATATCATGGGACAGGATCGCAAGATGCTGGCGTCGCAACCCATCGAGGTCGTGGATGTTCAGGCCACGCTCGACATTCCCGAAGCCGCACCAGCGGGCAGCCGGATCGTCGTGACCTGGGACGGTCCCGCCTATGATCAGGATTATGTCCAGATCTCGCGCCCGGACGATAGCGGTTATGACTTTTACAGCTACACCCGCAATGGCAACCCGCTGCTGCTGCAAACCCCATCGGTGCCGGGCACCTATGAGGTGCGGTATGTGGCGGCCAGCAACGGCAAATCGGTCCTGGCCCAACAAGAGATTGTCCTGACCGAGGTGACAGCAGAGCTGCGCGCCGCAGACACAGGCCCCGCCGGCGGCAATTTCGCGATCTATTGGCAAGGCCCGGATTTCAAAGGCGATTATATTTCCATCGCCCGCGCGCAATCGTCGGACAATGAATATGAAAGCTATCAACGCACCAGCGAAGACAGCCCGATGGTGCTGAAATTACCCGAAGCCCCCGGCGCCTATGAGCTGCGGTATGTGGTCGAGACCGGTCGACGGGTCATCGCGCGCAAACCGCTTGTGGTGGAATAGATCCGGGGGTGAACAAGCCCCTGATTGCAGACAAAAAAGACGCCGGCATTTTGCCCGGCGTCTTTGACTTTTGCGCCCTCATCCGGTTGCATTGACCAGCCAGAGCAACCAGCCAAAGCAACCAGCGCCGCCAATCGGGAACGTCACTTCGTAACATCAAATCCGTAAAGCCAATCAAACTGACGCAGCAACCGGCCGGGCGCGAAGCGCGATCCCAATCGCAACGCCGTATGCGCCGCCAATCGCAGCGGACCGGGGCGCAGATGGTATTTCCAGGCATTGCCATTGGCCGCCGCCACAATCCGCTGGCACCGGGCATGCCGCGCCGCCTGATAGGCTGCGAGACCGGACTGGGCTGTATCATGCCCCGCAAGTGACGCCGCCAATGCCCAGCCATCCTCCAGCGCCATATTCGCGCCCTGTGCCAAAAACGGCAGCGTCGGATGCGTCGCATCCCCAACCAAAGCGCAATGCCCCCCGACCCAGCGCGGCGCAACCGCATGACGAAACAGACCCCAAAGATGCACATCGTCCACTGCGGCCAACATGGCGGGCACCGGCCCGGAAAACCCCGCAAACGCGGCGCGCAAATTCTCTGGGTCGTCGCGGTGATGCCAGCCCTCTTCGGCCCATGTCCCGCGCTCCTGGGCGGCAACAAGGTTCAGCACAGATCCGTCGCGCAGCGGGTAACACACCAGATGACACCCCGGCCCCATATGCACCTGCACCTCTGCCCCTTGGCCGGTCACATTGGGAATAATGGCGCGCCAGGCAACCTGACCGCTGAACTGCGGCTTGGCCGCGCCAATCAGCGCATCACGCAATCTGGAATGCAGCCCATCCGCACCAACCACCAGATCCGCAGCGCGATCCACATCCCCGGCCAGCGTCACCACCGGGCGCGCACCGGGGGTGATCTGTGTGACCTGCTGTCCCAGTTCTATGGCGATGCCCCGGTCACGCGCCGCATCAAGCAACAGATCAATCAGATCCGCACGATGCACAAAATGATACCGTTGATCCGGCGGCAAAAGGTCAAGATCCAGCTGCGCCACCGTGGCCCCATCCGCAAAATCGCGCAGATGCACCATGTGGCCGCGCATCGACCGGGCCGCCAGCGCCTCGTCCAGACCCAGCGCCTCAAGCACCCGCAGCCCATTGGGGCTGATCTGCAACCCGGCGCCAACCTCGGCAATCTGGTTGGCCTGTTCCAGAACCGTGACCTGTGCACCGCGCGCCGCCAGACACAGCGCCGCCGTCAGACCGCCAATTCCGCCCCCCACAACAAGCGTTTCCCGTCCAAGCAACATTGTTAAGGCCTCATTTTCCCAGATACCGCATTTCGTCCGATCATACGCAAAACGCCGGAGCATTGGCCCCGGCGTTTTGCAATTCTCTATCAATGACGATCCAAAAGATCATCAATCGTCGCGATGCACCTTTTCGCGGCGCTCGTGACGTTCCTGTGCCTCAAGGCTCATCGTGGCGATGGGCCGTGCATCCAGACGTTTGAGCGAGATCGGCTCGCCGGTCACTTCGCAGTAGCCATATTCACCTTCGTCAATACGGCGCAGCGCGGCATTGATCTTGGCCACCAGCTTGCGTTGACGGTCCCGGGTGCGCAATTCCAGCGCGCGGTCGGTCTCTTCGCTGGCGCGATCGGCCACATCGGGAATATTGCGCGTGCTGTCCTGAAGCCCCTCGAGCGTGTCGCGGGTTTCGGCCATCAGGTCATTTTTCCAGGTGTTCAGCTTGCGTCGAAAATATTCAAGCTGGCGATCATTCATAAATGGTTCGTCCTCAGCGGGACGGTAATCGTCGGGCAGAAACGCTTCCTGTTTCATATCCGCTCCCTCTTTATTTCCAGCCTCAGAACCTATCACGATGTAACTCCTTTTGGCTGGGTACCCCTGCGGGCACCGATTAAACCCTGTACACGGGAATGTCACTACACAAAGCGCTGTATTGCCGCGAATTAAAGCGGTCGCTAGGGTCGCCAGCAAACCAAAGATCAAGGATCAAAGATGAAATTTCAGGGCACCGAGAGCTATGTCGCAACCGACGATTTGACTGTGGCCGTGAACGCCGCCGTCACATTGGAAAGACCGCTTCTGGTCAAAGGGGAACCGGGCACCGGCAAGACCGAACTGGCCCGTCAGGTGGCGGATGCGCTGGGGCTGGAGATGCTGGAATGGAACATCAAATCCACCACCAAGGCGCAACAGGGCCTGTATGAATATGATGCCGTGTCACGCCTGCGCGACAGCCAGCTGGGCGATGAACGCGTGCATGACGTGCGCAATTACATCCGCAAGGGCAAGCTGTGGCAGGCGTTTGAATCGGACAAGAAAGTGGTGCTGTTGATCGACGAGATCGACAAGGCCGACATCGAGTTCCCCAATGATCTTTTGCAGGAACTCGACAAGATGGAATTCCACGTCTACGAGACCGGCGAAACGGTCAAGGCCGCCCTGCGCCCGATCGTGATCATCACGTCCAACAATGAAAAAGAACTGCCAGACGCCTTTTTGCGGCGCTGCTTCTTTCACTACATTCGGTTCCCCGACCCGGACACCATGCGCAAGATCGTCGAGGTGCATCACCCCGGCATCAAAGACGCACTGCTGACCACGGCATTGACCCAGTTCTATGAGCTGCGCGAGCAAACGGGATTGAAGAAAAAACCATCGACATCCGAAGTGCTGGACTGGTTGAAGCTGCTCCTGGCAGAGGATCTGACAGCCGAGGATCTGGCACGGGACGGTGCCAATGCCCTGCCCCGGCTTCATGGTGCGCTGTTGAAAAACGAACAGGATGTGCATCTGTTTGAACGGCTGGCCTTCATGGCGCGCCGATCGCGCTAAACCTTTTGCGCCAACCCCATCAGGCCGGGGCATTTTGTGCCAGGGCGGTTGAAAATTTCGCGTATCGCGAAATGCTTGTGAGGCGCATCACAAATGAAAACGCCTGACGCAGGTCAAAACCGCGTCAGGCACGGCCTGTACATCCGCGCAACATCTGGTGGCATCTGGCACACCCTTCCACAAGCCAACCCCTTGATTCGGCTGAATTGCAACGCTTTCACCCGCCCGGGAAACCGGGCGAAATTGCGACTTAGAAATTCACAACATTGCCCTATACTCACCGTAAAGACGACAAAGCCATGAAGGATGTCTTAAGGCATCTGAGAGAGCAGGCAGAAAAAATACGATGTCCAACGAGACACCCAAACTCACGATCGAAATTCGCAAGCTGATCGCCGACGACAAAGCCCAATGGCAAGAGTTGTGGCGGCAGTATCTGGCGTTTTACGAGACCGAGTTGGACGCGGCGATCTATGACAGCACGTTCGAACGTTTGCTGGGAACTGATCCGCGCGATTTCAATGCCCTTGTTGCCGAGGTGGATGGCCGTCTTGTTGGTCTGACACATTTTCTGTTCCACCGTCATGGCTGGAAACAGGAAGAGGTCTGTTATCTGCAAGACCTCTATGCTGTGCCCGATCTTCGCGGGCATGGAATCGGTCGCAAGCTGATGGAAGCGGTCTATGACGCCGCAGATCAGGCACAGGCCCCAAATGTTTATTGGCTCACTCAGGAGTTCAACCACACGGCGCGCGATCTTTATGACCGCATCGGCGTGTTGACCCCCTTCATCAAATACCAGAGAGCCTGAGCCATGCGCATGCCACGCCGACTTTTGATCCCATTTTTTCTTATGCTCGGCGCCTGTATGCCGGTCGCCAATCCAGACACCCCAACCCGCGCGGCCAGCATGGACACCACCCTGCCGGTGATGAAAACCTTTTCCGTCCCGCGCCCCACCCCGGTGCGCCGGTCCAATGCCGACACCGCACGCGATTTCATGGATCTGACATTCAAACTGGAAAGCGGTCGGCCCCTGCCGAGCTTTTCGCGGTTTGAAGGCCCGATTGCGGTGCGCGTGACCGGCGATGCGCCTGCGCAGCTCGACCGTGATCTGAAACGTCTGGTGCATCGGCTGCGCAGCGAGGCGGCCGTCGACATCCAGCAGGTTGCCCCAAATCAGGACGCCCGGATCACGATCCACGCTGTCAGCTCTGGCGAAATCCGCCGCGCCCTGCCAATGGCCGCCTGTTTTGTGGTGCCGAATGTCAGTTCGCTGGCCGAATACAAACGCCTGCGCCGCAGCGCCTTGTTGAACTGGGCCCAGGTGAAGCGCCGCGAAAAAATCGCGATCTTCATTCCCAACGACAGCACGCCACAGGAAATGCGCGATTGCCTGCACGAAGAACTGGCGCAATCTCTGGGACCGTTGAATGACCTCTATCGTCTGTCGGATTCGGTGTTCAACGACGACAATGTGCACACGGTTCTGACCGGGTTCGACATGTTGGTGCTGCGCGCCACCTATGACCGCGAGCTGCATTCCGGCATGAGCCGCGCCGAAGTGGCCCGGCGCATTCCCGGCATTCTGGCCCGGATCAACCCACAGGGTCAGGGCATCGCGCCGCACCCCACCTCTGACACGCCGCGGGTCTGGATCGAAGCCATCCAAACCGCGCTTGGCCCCGGCACAAAACATGCCCAACGCCGCAGATCGGCGCTTGAGGCGTTGAAAGTCGCCTCTGCCATGGGCTGGAACGACCACCGCCGGGCATTTTCGCATTACGCCATGGGCCGCATCCTGTTGCACAGCGATCCCGATCAGGCACGGGCCGAATTCGAAGCGGCCAAACGATTCTATGAATATTCCCCCTCGGCCGAGTTGCATCAGGCCTATGCCGCGTCGCAATTGGCCTCGCTGGAACTGGCGCGCAACAACCCCGAACGGGCCATGCTGTTGATCGGGCCGCATATCGACACCGCCGCCCGCCACGAAAACGCGGCGCTGCTCAGCACCCTGATGATGTTGCGCGCAGAATCGCTCGATCTGATGGGCCGGGTGTCTGAAGCACGCGAGGTCCGCATGGACTCTCTCGGTTGGGCGCGCTACGGCTTTGGCGCGGATTGGGCGGTACGTGCGAAACTGCGCGAAATCTCTTCACTCAGCCCGCTCAAAGGCCGCAGAGGCTAGGGCCATCCCGCCCGCCGCTGCGTCAGACGTGAACAAAAGGGCAAAGCGGATGTTGGTATTCTTGGGCGCTGTCATCGGTGGCATTATCGGCGGCACAATCGCCAAACGGCGCGGCGGCAAGCGGCTCGACATTATACAATATGTCGGCATCTATGCCTTGATCTTTGCCCTTGGCGGTCTGCTCGCCACATTGGTCATTCATCGCCTGTCCATCTGAGGGCCGCGCAATGTTTGTGCCCTTCTTCGAAACCCTGCGCGCGACGGGCATCCCTGTGTCCTTGCGTGAATATCTGGCGTTTCTCGAAGGCATGTCCGCCGGATTGGCGACCTATGACGCGGATGCGTTTTACTACCTGGCCCGCAGCGCCATGGTCAAAGACGAACGCAACCTCGACAAATTTGACCGGGCATTTGCGCAAAGCTTCAAAGGGTTGGAGGCCATCAGCGCGCAGGATGTGCTGAACGCGGTGGATCTGCCCGAAGAATGGCTCCGCAAGATGGCGGAGAAAACCCTGTCGCCCGAAGAAATGGCCGAAATCGAGGCGCTGGGCGGCTTTGACAAGCTGATGGAAACGCTGAAACAGCGGCTTGAGGAACAAAAGGGCCGCCATCAGGGCGGCAACAAATGGATTGGCACTGCCGGCACCTCACCTTTTGGCGCCAATGGCTATAATCCCGAAGGCGTGCGCATCGGCCAAGACCAAAGCCGCCATCAGCGCGCGGTCAAGGTCTGGGACAAACGCGAATTTCGCAATCTCGACGATCAGGTCGAACTGGGCACCCGCAATATCAAGGTCGCGCTGAAACGCTTGCGCAGCTGGGCCCGCACCGGCGCGGCCGATGAATTGGATCTGGACGGCACCATTCGCGCGACGGCCGAAAATGGCTATCTGGATGTGAAAACCCGCCCCGAACGCCACAATGCGATCAAGGTTGTGCTGTTCCTGGATGTCGGCGGCTCGATGGATGCCCATATTCGCGTGGTCGAGGAATTGTTTTCCGCCGCGCGCAGCGAATTCAAACATCTGGAATATTACTACTTCCACAATTGCCTGTACGAAGGCGTGTGGCGCGACAATGCACGCCGCTGGTCCGAGGTGACCCCCACCTGGGAGGTGCTGCGCACCTATGGGTCTGATTACAAATGCATCTTTGTCGGTGATGCGTCGATGTCGCCTTATGAAATCGCCTATGCAGGCGGCGCCAACGAACATTGGAACGAAGAGGCCGGCACGGTCTGGCTCAACCGTGCGCGCGACCAATGGCCCAGCAATCTCTGGATCAATCCGGTGCCGGAAAACCATTGGGACTATACGCAATCCATCGCGATGATCCGTGAAATTTTCGCCGATGCGATGGTGCCGCTGACATTGCAGGGCCTGGAACGCGGCATGAAGACGTTGATCAGATGAGCGGCAAAGGCAACGATCTGAAGCAGTTCTGGCGTGACAATCGCCTGTTGGTCACCGGGTTCGCGCTGGCCCTGGCTGTGATGTTGTTCTTTGCCCTGCGCACCGTTTCGTTCTGGATCTATTGGAATGATCCCGCCCACCGCAATCAGGACATCGAAGGCTGGATGACCCCGCGCTATGTCGCCCATTCCTGGGCCGTCCCGCCCAAGGTCGTCGCCGATGTCATGGGGCTTGAACCCGGCGGCCCGCGGGTGACCCTGCATCAGATGGCCGAAAACCGCGGCGAAACGCTGGACGCGCTTATGGCGCGGATCATGGCGGCCATTCTGGCCCATCGCGCCGAACGCGAGGCCCGCCGCCCGTGAGCGACACATTGTTCCAGCTGGTGGCGGACTATGGTGTCTGGCTTCTTGCCGTCGCCTGTTTTCTGTCCTGCCTGCTGGTGCCAATCCCGACGTCGCTGCTGATGCTGGCCGGCGGCGCATTTGTGGCGGCAGGTGACCTCGACCTCGGCAATACCCTTGCGGCGGCCTGGATCGGGGCGGTGCTTGGCGATCAGGCCGGGTTTCGCATAGGCCGTATGGCCGCGACCACGCTGGACCGGCTGGCGGCGCGCTGGCCGAAACAGGGCCGCACCCTGCAAAAAGCCCGCGATCTGGTGGCCCGTCAGGGCGAAATCGGCGTGTTCTTCTCGACCTGGCTGGTGGCACCGCTGGGGCCCTATGTGAACCTGATTGCCGGGGCGACCGGTCTGAAATGGCTGCGGTTCACTATCTGGGACGCGGCGGGAGAGGCGATCTGGGTCTCAGCCTATATCGGGCTTGGCTATGTCTTTGCCGATCAATTGACGATGGTGGCCAATGTGGCCTCCAATGCGACCGGTTTTCTGGCGGCGGCGGCGGTGGCCCTGTTGTTTGGCCTGTTGCTGCGGTCGCGGCTGCGCAAGACGCGGCGCGACCGCCCAACCCCGAACTAAGGCGTTCGCGCCAAATCCGGATCACTCTGCGTGACGCTGACGGTCTGACAGAAACGCCATGTCGCCCGGTCTCAGCCCAGCAAACCCCAAACCCCAAGCACAGTTGTCGGCACAAAAAGCCACCCCTGCGGCACCACGCGGTAGCTTTGCCCAATCATCGGCACGCTCAGAATGCCCAACATCATGATGCCCAGTGACAACAGGGTCGCCGCCAATGCCAACCCTTGGGTCAGCCCAACCGCATCAAGACCAAAGAACACCGCCATCAACAACAAGACCACGCTCACAATGTGCCAACAAAACCACAAAACGTCGCGCACCATCGGATCAAGGCTCCGATCCGCGCGCAGCGGTCTGGCAACATCCCGCCCTCCAACAAAAAAATGAACCAAACACCACACCAGCGATAGCCCGGCGGCAGTGAACAAGACGAAATTCATGACCCGATACCCGAAATTGCCTGCACTGACCTCACCATGACCAAAGTTCACAGCCCGTCCCATGTGGCAACTTGTCCAGCCCCGCCCGGTGCCCCATATCTAGGACATGTTGAAATTCACCCCAATCCTCCTGGCCATCCTCTACGCATTGGCGATGTACCATTTCTCGGCCTGGCGCACCCGCAAGGAGCTGGACCAGAAATCAACCGAACTGGCCGATCCCGGCCTGATGGCGCTGACCAATCGCATGGCCAAAGCGCTCGATTTGCCGCGCATCCGGGTGCATATCTATGAAATTGATCCGGTCAACGGGCTGGCCGCGCCAGACGGGCGGATCTTCATCACCCGTGGCTTTTACCGCAAATACCGCAATGGCGAGGTGACCGGCGAAGAACTGGCCAGTGTGATCGCCCATGAACTGGGCCATGTGGCGCTTGGCCATTCCCGCCGCCGGATGATCGACTTTTCCGGTCAGAACGCCCTGCGCACCGCTCTTGGCATGGTGCTCAGCCGGTTCCTACCGGGAATTGGTGTCTGGATCGCCAATATGCTGACATCGCTCCTGGCCGCCCGCCTGTCACGATCCGACGAATACGAAGCGGATGCCTATGCCGCCGCCCTGCTGACCAAAGCCGGAATCGGCGTGCAGGCCCAGATCAGCCTGTTCCATAAACTGGACGCATTGACTGCCGGTCGCGGCGGTGCAGCCCCGGCCTGGCTGTTGAGCCACCCCAAAACCGCCGATCGGGTCGCGGCACTGGAAAAACTGGAAGGTCGCTGGAAATAAAACATCCAGATCACCGATCATCAAACCCAAATCCGCCCCGGGTTTTCATCTGACCATAAATATCCCGGGGGGTCCGGGGGGCTGGCCCCCCGGCCTGTCGGCACGCCACGGCGTGACGAAAACTTCCATAAACACGGCTAAAGAAACTGCGCGCAGGGCAAATCCCGTTCGGCTCAGCCCAATGCCTTGGCCAACCTCGGCAATCGTGCCTTTTTCAACAGGGGCCGCATCTGCCAATCATGCTCCGACAGCCGCCGGGCCTTGGCCAGAACCTGATCCGCAACATGGGCCATCATATCCGGCTGCGCCTGCCAGATCCCATGCAGAAACCCGTCCGGGTCCAGACGCGAAAGCCCCTCTTCCGCCAGGATCTGACGCGGAAAATCCTTGGCATTCAAGGTACAGATCATATCTGCCGACCCCGAAATCGCCGCAGCAAGCACATGCACGTCATTGCCGTCCGGCAACCACAGCCGTGCCTCAAGCGAGGGGGACCATGCCACCTCCGCGCCCGGCCAATCCACGGCCATCATGGCAATCTCGCCCCGGGCTTGCGCCTCGGCCTCGGGGCCGATCTTGCGGGTCGAACGCGCCCATTCCTCCAGAATGCGGGCCGACCACAACGGGGTAAACGCCCCTTGCCCCGCCGCCCCCAAAAGCATCTCGCGCATCACCGTCGGAAAGATCACACAGGCGTCAAGCAGCACCTTCATAGGCGATAGAACAATGCTTTGAGATACCCCGATTCCGCCAATTGCGGCATCAATGGATGGTCCGGCCCGGCAAAGCCCGTGTGCAGCAACGCGCCCTGCCGCCCGGCACGACCGATCCCGCGCATACAGGCCGTGCGAAACCCATTCAGATCCGCCGCATGTGAACAGGAACACAAGCCCAGATATCCGCCGTCCTTCACCAGGGCCGCTGCCAGCCGCGCCACCCGTTCATAGGCCCGCAACCCGGCCTCAAGCGCCGGTTTCGACGGTGCAAAGGCTGGTGGATCACAGATCACCACATCAAATGTCGCGCCCTCAGCGGCCAAGGCCGCAAGGGCATCAAACGCATCCCCCTGCCGGATCACCAGCTGATCTGCCTGCCCCATGGCCGCGGCCCCGTCCTTGGCCAGATCAAGCGCCGGCGCAGACCCATCGACACAGGTCGCACGCCCCGCGCCCGCCGCCAACATCGCCAGACCAAAGCCACCGACATGGGAAAACACGTCCAGAACCTCGGCCCCCGGCGCCACCAGCCGGCTGGCAAAGGCATGGTTCATGCGTTGATCATAAAACAACCCGGTTTTCTGCCCGCCGGTCAGATCGGCCAGATAGGTCGCGCCGTTCATCACCACCGGCAGCGCCGCCTCGGGGGCTGCGCCCACCAGAACAGCAGACAGGTCATCCAGCCCCTCTAGCGACCGGGTGCGCCCAGAGGCGTTCTTCAATACATTTTCCGCCCCGGTCACCACCTGCAACGCGGCCGTCAGCTCGTCCAGCCGCACCTCCAGCCAGGCGGCATTGGGCTGCACCACCAGCGTGTCGCCAAATCGGTCGATCACCAACCCCGGCAGACCATCCGCCTCGGCATGGACAAGCCGGTAATGTGGCGTGTCAAAAAGCTGCTCCCGCAGGGCCAGCGCCCGGCGCAGTTTCGCTTCGAACCAGGCCTGATCGACCACCTCCGCAGGATCACGCGACAACACCCTGCCGATGATCTTGGAATTCGGATTGGCCGCGACCAGCGCCAGTGGCGTGCGGTCGGCATCCTCCAGCACCGCAAGCGCGCCGGGGGCAATGCCCCGCGTACGCCGGTCGGTCACAACTTCGTTGGCAAAAACCCAAGGCGCGCCATGTCGAATGGCACGGACGTTGGATTTCGGTTTCATGCGGATCACGGGAAGCTCTGTCATGACGCCCTGATAGGGCTTTGCGCCCGCCGGGGAAAGCCCCGATCCGCCTCTCGCGCCAAGGCTGACCCTGTGTTACGATCTATGGGGAAACAACTTGATTTCGGGCATCCGCACAGGGTATACGAAAATTAAGTTAGCGCTAACACGCCTCTGGGCGTGATCCATTCCATGCACGCCGACAGGAGCCAGCATGACACTCAACGCCACAATCGCCGATGTCACCGACCGTATCCGCAAACGGTCCGAAACCCGCCGCGCGTCCTATCTCGACAAAATGCGCCGCGCCGCCGAGGAAGGCCCGCGCCGGGGTCATTTGACCTGCGGCAACCAGGCCCATGCCTTTGCCGCCAATGCCGATGACAAGGCCGCACTGGCCGAAGGTCGGGTGCCCAATCTCGGGATCATCACGTCTTACAACGACATGTTGTCGGCCCACCAACCGTTTGAGACCTACCCCCAGCGGATCAAATCCGCCGCGCGCCGCGCCGGTGGCACGGCCCAGGTCTCGGGCGGGGTTCCGGCGATGTGTGACGGCGTCACCCAAGGCCAGGTCGGCATGGAATTGTCGTTGTTCTCACGCGATGTGATTGCATTGGCCACCGGTGTGTCGCTGTCGCACAATACCTATGACGCCGCTGTTTACCTTGGGGTCTGCGACAAGATCGTGCCGGGGCTGATCATTGCTGCGGCGACATTCGGCTATATTCCCGGCCTATTCATTCCGGCGGGTCCGATGACATCCGGCATCCCCAACGACCAAAAAGCCAAGGTGCGCCAACAGTTTGCCACCGGAGAAGTCGGCCGTGACAAGCTGATGGAGGCCGAAATGGCTTCCTACCACGGGCCGGGCACCTGTACCTTCTATGGCACCGCCAACACCAACCAGATGCTGATGGAATTCATGGGGCTGCACCTGCCGGGCACCAGTTTCATCAATCCCGGCACCGAGCTGCGCGATGCGCTGACCGATGCCGCGACCGAACGGGCGCTGTCGATCACCGCACTTGGCAATGATTACACCCCGGTCTGTGACGTTCTGGACGAACGGGCCTTTGTGAATGGCATTGTCGGGCTGATGGCGACCGGCGGCTCCACCAACCTTGTGCTGCACCTGCCCGCGATGGCACGTGCCGCCGGGATTGAATTGACGCTGGAAGACTTCGACGCCATTTCCAACACCGTGCCGCTGATGGCCAAGGTCTATCCCAACGGTCTGGCGGATGTGAACCATTTCCACGCCGCAGGCGGGCTTGGCTTCATGATTGGCGAATTGCTGGATGCGGGCCTTCTGCATGACGACACCGTCACCGTGGCCGGCGGCGGGCTTGCGGCCTATGCCCAGGAACCGAAACTGCGCGATGGCACTTTGGTGTGGGAAGACGGCTCAAAAGAAAGCCAGAACGAAAAGATCCTGCGCCCGGTGGGCCGCGCGTTCCAGCCCACAGGCGGATTGAAACAGATGCATGGCAATCTCGGCCATGGCATGATGAAGGTCTCGGCCGTGGCCCCCGAACGTCATATCGTAGAAGCGCCTTGCCGGGTGTTCCACGATCAGGATTCGGTCAAGGCCGCCTTCAAAGCCGGGGAATTCACCGGCGACACCGTGATTGTCGTGCGTTTTCAGGGGCCGAAATCCAACGGCATGCCGGAATTGCACGGGCTGACCCCAACGCTCGCGGTGCTTCAGGACCGGGGCTACAAGGTCGCGCTTGTCACCGATGGCCGCATGTCCGGCGCTTCGGGCAAGGTGCCTTCGGCAATCCATATCAGCCCGGAGGCTGCCGATGGCGGGCCGCTGGCCAAGCTCCGCGATGGCGACATTGTGCGGGTCGATGCCACCAATGGCCGGATCGAGGCGCTGGTCGATGATTTCGAAAGCCGCGAAACCATCACGGCCGATTTGTCCGGCAATGGCCATGGTGTCGGCCGTGAATTGTTCGAAGCCTTCCGCAACAACGTCGGCCTTGCCTCAAACGGGGCGGCAGTGGTTGTGTGATAGCGCTAAATATGCTTCTTCTCTTTTTAAATACGCATGGCCCGGTGGCAGCGACAACCGCAAGACATCGGGCCAATCCACATTAGAAAGGCCATTTTGACATGACCCCGCAGGAAGCAAGCCTCCAAACCGAAGACCTCTGCCGCCGCGCCCCGGTGGTTCCGGTGCTGGTGATCGAGGACGTCGCCCATGCCCGCCCTCTGGCCGAGGCGCTGATCGCCGGTGGCCTGCCCGCCCTTGAGGTGACCCTGCGCACCCCCGCGGCGCTGGACGCGATCCGCGAAATGGCCAAGGTGCCGGGCGGTATTGTCGGCGCGGGCACGCTGATCACCCCGGACGACGTCAAGGCCGCAAAAGACGCCGGCGCGCTGTTTGGCGTCACACCGGGCTGCACCGATCTGTTGCTGGACGCGGTCGAAGCGGCGGATCTGCCCACCCTGCCCGGGGCCGCCACCACATCCGAGGCGCTGCGGCTTTATGAACGTGGCTATTCGGTGCAGAAGTTCTTTCCGGCCGAGGCCAATGGCGGTGTGCCGGCATTGAAATCCATCGGCGGGCCGCTGCCGCAGATCCGGTTCTGCCCCACCGGTGGCGTGTCGTTGAAAAACGCGGAAAGCTATCTGTCGCTGCCCAACACGCTTTGCGTTGGCGGCAGTTGGGTTGCCCCGCTGTCCATGGTCAATGCCGGCGATTGGGCCGGGATCGAGGCGCTGGCCCGCGAAGCTGCGGCCCTGTCGCGCGGCTGATCCAAGACCTATGTCGAAAAATGTGGGGCGATCTGGCAACAGATCGGCCCCCAAATCGTTTAAAGCGGCATCGCCAAAAACGGCATCATCTTTTGCGCGACCGCCAACCGCCTTTGCGACGGGCCTTTTCCGGCGGCGACAGGCCCGCGCGCAGCACTGTGGTCATTGGGTGTTTCGGATTGTCATTGCCGTAGCGGTCCAAAAGCGCATCAATTGCCCCCTGGATCTCTGCATCCACCGCCAAAGCCCAGTCCAGAAAGATCGACCGGCATTCAGCTTCGGTAATGCCGCGCATGCGATAGCTTTCATAGATCAGCCCGCGCGGATCAAGTGCGTCACCCTTTTTCATGTCTTGTCCTCCGTTTCCGGCAGGGCGGATGTGATCGCATGATCCGCCGATTGCCGCAGGTCCGCCAATGTCGCCACCAGTGTCTCTATCGCGTCGGCGCCAGTTTCCCGCAACACAAAGGCCGCACCACCACCGCTGAGGGTGTCGGCGGCCAGCGCCTTGTCGCTGAGCAGACGCGACGCCATCTGTAACCGCCCCTGAAGATCATAGGCCGCGCGCAGATCCCGCGCCCCCGCCGTGGTCAGCACCCCGGCCGTCGCCGCCGCATCCAGTCCCGCCATGGTGCCCGGCGCGGCGCATCCACCGATCAACGCCCCGGCCTGGGCGATCAATTCAATGTCCAACATCCGGCCCGCGCCGATCTTGGCATCCAGCGCCCCATCGGGCGATTTGGCCGCTGCGATCCGCCTGCGCATCTTTGCCACCTCGCCCAGCACTTCTTCGGCGGGACGTTTGCCCAAAAGCGCCCGGCGCAGGGCTTCGACATCTTCACCCAGCTCCGTCGATCCCGCCACCCGGCGCGCACGCGTCAGCGCCAGATGTTCCCAGACCCAGGCCTCATTCTGTTGATAGTTGGAAAAGCTCTGCCAACTGGTCGCAACCGGCCCCTGCGTGCCAGAGGGGCGCAGCCGCATGTCGACCTCATACAGCCGCCCTTCTGACATGGGTGCGGTCATCGCCGTCACCAGCGCCTGGGTCAGACGCGCGAAATAGGCCCGCGCCGCCAGCGGGCGGCGGCCTTCGGAATAGGCGCCACCATCCGCGTCATAAATCACAATCAGATCAAGATCCGACGAAGACGTCAGCCGCGCCGCGCCCAATGACCCCATGCCCAGCACCACCGCGCCGCGCCCCGGTTGCGGCCCATGTTTGGCGGCAAAATGCGTCACGACCTCAGGCCAGAGCGCGGCGAGATTGGCCTCGGCCAAGGCGCCGTATTGCGCACCCGCCTGATCGGCATCAATCAGCCCGCGCAGATGATGCACACCGATCCGGAAATGCCATTCCTTGGCCCAACGCCGCGCCGTATCCAATTTGCGCTCATAGTCTTCTTCCTGCCGCAGCAAGGTCGCCAATTCCTCGGTCAGCGCCGCGCCGCCGGGCCATTCAGCAAAGAAATCGCCGACAATCACCGCATCAAACACCGATGAATTGCGCGACAGATACCGCGCCAGCACGGGCGACGTGCCCGCAATATCAACCAACAGGTCGATCAGTTGCGGGTTGGCTTCGAACAGCGAAAACAACTGCACCCCGGCCGGCAAGCCCGACAAGAATCCGTCAAACGCATTCAACGCCTCGTCCGGGCGCGCGGTTTCGGCCAAACGGCAGAGGATTTCCGGCCTGATCCGGTTAAAGATTTCCACCGCGCGCCGGCTGCGCAGCGCCGGATAGCTGCGCCAGCGTTTGGTGATTGTGGAATCAAAATCCGCCTTTGGCTCTGCCGCCGGGCTTTCGGTTGTGTCCGGAGCAAAAAAGCCTTCGGTCCGGTCATGAACCTCGGTCAGACGGGTCATCAGCTCGGCCTTCAGCGCGTCAGGCTCCTGCCCCATCATCGCGGCGATCCGGGCCAGCCCCTCGGGCGAATTCGGCAAGGTTTGCGTCTGGGCGTCTGCCACCATTTGCAACCGATGCTCGACCTCGCGGTGAAAGCGGTAATGATCGGTCAGAACCTTGGACAGCTCGGTCGGAATACGCTTCTTTTTCGCCAACATGGCCAGCGCGTCGACAGTGCCGCGCAGCCGCAGATCGGGATCACGTCCGCCAACAATAAGTTGTTGGGTTTGCGTGAAAAACTCTATCTCGCGGATGCCGCCCCGCCCCAATTTCATATTGTGCCCCGGCAGGGTGATCGGCCCGCCCAGCCCCTTATGCGCGCGGATGCGCAGGCGGATGTCATGGGCGTCCTGAATGGCGGCAAAATCCAGATGTCTGCGCCAGACAAAGGGGCGCAATTCGGCCAGGAACCTCTTGCCCGCGTCAATGTCGCCGGCGCTGGACCGGGCCTTGATATAGGCGGCACGTTCCCATGTGCGCCCCAGACTTTCGTAATAGCGTTCCGCCGCCTCCATCGTCATGCACACCGGGGTAACCGAAGGATCGGGGCGCAGCCGCAGGTCGGTGCGAAAGACATAGCCCTCGCCGGTTTGGTCATTCAACATCGCCGACATTTTGCGTGTCGCACGGATCAGGCTAGCGCGGGCATCATGGTAATCATCCCGGTCAAACTGCGTTTCATCGAACAGGCAGATCAGATCAATATCGGAAGAGTAATTCAGCTCGCCTGCGCCCATCTTGCCCATCGCAAGCGCCACCAGGCCACCACCGGTTGCGGCATCGTCTTCGGTCTTGCCGGGCAATTTGCCCCGGCGGATTTCATGGCCGACGCAGGTCTGGATCGCCAGATGCACCGCCAGATCGGCAAAATCGCTAAGCGTGCCTGTCACCTCTTCCAGCGACCAGACACCGGCCAGATCGGCCAGCCCCGCCAGCAGCGCCACCCGGCGTTTGCCCATCCGCAACGCCGAGGCCATTTGGTCCGGCGCAACGGTCTTCAGCTCTGAAAACAGAGTTTTGATTGCCGCCTCTGGATCGTCAAATGTGGTCGGCAACCAATCGCGCTCTTTATCGGCCAGCAGTTTCAGGTAGGGGCTGCATCCGCCCGCGCCCTCCAATACCGCGGCAATCTCGCCAGAGAGGTCCGGGAACAGGGCAAGGGTTTCCCGGCCTCGGTCGGGTTCAAAGGGGCGTGGCAGGCGGGTGATACGATTGGCAAATGTCATGTCCTGATCTGCGCATGTGGCTGTGCAAGGGTCAAGTGGCGTCCAGAGGCCGCAGACGCCTGCCACCCGGAAAGATGCGTCTTTCGATGGGGGAAAGGTCCGCTTGACCTTTGCCCGACTGCCGGGTTCGTTGGCAGAAAACCCAAAGGACCGACATGAGCAAATCATTGAAACGCGTGGCGCGGGCGCTGGACACCGCGGGCATTGACACCGAAATCGTCGAAGTGGGCGCCGCCCGCACGGCACAGGATGCGGCGGATGCGGTCGGCTGCCATATCGACCAGATCGCCAAATCCATCATTTTCCGGGGCGACACCAGCGGCACAGCAATCCTGTTCCTGACCGCCGGCGGCAATCAGGTGGATGTCGCCAAAGCCAGCCACCTCGCGGCAGAGCCATTGGGCAAGGCCGATGCTGCCCTGATCCGGGCGCAGACCGGCTTTGCCATTGGGGGCGTCGCGCCGCTTGGCCATTTGAACCCGATCCGGGCCTTCATGGACGCGCGATTGCTGGAATTTGACATGATCTGGGCCGCAGGCGGCACCCCCCGGCATGTTTTTTCCATGCGGTCAGCGGATCTTTTGACCGTGACCGGATCGCAAGTATTTGATTTTACTGTGTTAACAAAATAAATGTAATAAACATTCACATTGAGGCTTGTAAAGAGACCGGCGATTGCTCATCTGTTGTGATGTGAAGAGCATTCACATTAACCGCCAACAACGGAGAGCCTAAATGACAACCGCCGCAACTGATATTCCCGTCACCCGATCGAACCAGAGCTGGTTCGCGCGGTCCGAGGCCTGGCTCGACAGCAAGGGCAAAGGTGCCTGGATTGCTGCGATGGTCCTCGGCTTTATCTTCTTCTGGCCTGTCGGCCTCGCCCTTCTTGCCTATATGATCTGGAGCAAACGCATGTTTGGAAAATGCAGCAAATCGCAACGCCACGGCCGTCACGCGGCCCGGTGGAACGCCATGAAACCTTCGGGCAACACCGCTTTTGATGCCTACAAGGAAGACACGCTGCGCCGGCTTCAGGAAGAGCAAGAAAACTTTGAAGCCTTTCTTGAGCGTTTGCGGGCCGCGAAAGACAAATCCGAATTCGACCAATTCATGGATGAACGGGCCGATGAAGCAAGCCGTACCCGCCAGGAGCTGCAAGAACCTGAACGCCGCCAGGACGCCTGACCATCTGCGTCTGCGACCCTCACAACTTTGGCAGGCCCCGACACACGGGGCCGCCTTTTTCCAACGGAGAACCTGATGCATACCGCCGCCCTGCCCGATCCGCAGTACCAGCCGGAATTTTATGCCGACATTAGCCCGAAACGCCTGATGGCCTGGTTGATTGATGTTGGCATGATCTTGGGCATGACCCTGTTGATCCTGCCGTTCACGGCCTTTATCGGATTGTTTTTTCTACCTTTTCTCTATGCGTCTATCGGATTTGTCTATCGTGTTCTGACCATTGCCGGATCTTCGGGCACATTGGGAATGCGGGTGATGTCGGTCGAATTGCGCACCGCATCCGGCAACCGCATGGACATCGGCAGCGCGTTCCTGCACACGCTGGGCTATTACCTCAGCTTCGGGATGGCGCTGGCACAGCTGGCTTCGGTTGTGCTGATGCTGACCTCGGAACGCGGTCAATCCCTGACAGATATGGTGCTGGGCACCGTAATGTTGAACCGCCGGATCTAAGCCCCCATCGCAATCGAAACGAAACGAAACGAAACGCGACATATTGCACCACTTCACCGCCGCCAAAGCCAACCGCTTGGCGGCGGTCGGATTCATTGTTATTCTTTGGGAATTCAAGGAATGACCCAATGCGCCATACTCTGCCCCTTGCGCCGCAATTTTATGTAACGGCCCCGCAACCCTGCCCCTATCTTGAGGGCCGGATGGAGCGGAAATTGTTTACCGCATTACAGGGGGAATCTGCTGGTCGATTAAACGATTCCCTTTCGAAACAAGGGTTTCGCCGATCACAGAACGTGTTGTATCGCCCGTCATGTACCGATTGCAATGCCTGTATGTCGGCCCGGATTTCCGTGGCTGATTTCGAATTCAGCAAAAGCCAGAAACGCACGATGCGCCGCAATGCCCATTTGAAACGGCGCGCGACGTCGCCCTGGGCGACCGATGAACAATACGAATTGTTTCGAATCTATCTGGAAAACCGCCATGCAGCCGGCGGAATGGCGGATATGGATGTCTTTGAATTCGCCGCCATGATCGAAGAAACCCCGATCCGGTCGCGCGTGGTGGAATACGATGACCGCGCCAGCGGCGAATTGACGGCGGTCTGTCTGACGGATGTCTTGGATGACGGGTTGAGCATGGTCTATTCCTTCTACAAACCCGATCTGCACCGCCAGAGCCTTGGCACCTATATGATCCTTGATCATATCGACATCGCGCGCGAGGCCGGCCTGCCCTATGTCTATCTCGGCTATTGGGTGCCGGGATCACCCAAGATGGGATACAAGGCGAAATTCGCCGGGCTTGAGGTTTATAGCCGCGGGATCTGGCAAAAAATGAACAATCCCGACGGCTTTTCGCCAGACGATCACCCGCTTTCGACCGATCCAATTGCCGAACAAGTGGCCAATATTTCCTTGCCGGATCTTGGGCCGCGCGGGCGATGAGCCGCCATATCTGTTTGGTGGCGCTGGTTGTGCCGGATTATGATGCCGCCATTGCGTTTTACGTTGATGCGGTTGGGTTTGACCTGCTCGAAGACAGTGATTTGGGGGGCGGCAAACGTTGGGTTCGGATTGCCCCCAAGGGCGCACAGACCGCAATTCTTCTGGCCCGCGCGGTCGATGACCAACAACAGGCCGCCGTAGGGAACCAAACGGGCGGTCGTGTTGGATTTTTCCTGCAAACCGATGATTTCGCGGCCGATCATACACGGATGACCCGCGCCGGTGTGACATTCGAAGAGCCGCCCCGCGATGAATCCTATGGCCGGGTTGCGGTGTGGCGCGACCCCTTTGGCAATCGCTGGGATCTGATCCAGTTCACGTGAGTGCGAAACTCACCCCCCCAGAACGCAAAAGGCCGGGCAATTGCCCGGCCTTTCGTTTGTGTGTTGTCGTCTATCAGTTCGGGATCAGATCCGGAACGATTGTGACGATAGAGGGGAAGAACCACAGCAGCGCCAGCCCCGCGACCTGGATCAGCACAAAGGGGATCACGCCGCGATAGATGTGGCCGGTTGTGACCTCTTTTGGCGCCACGCCCCGCAGATAGAACAGCGCAAAGCCAAAGGGTGGTGTCAGGAACGAGGTCTGAAGGTTGACCGCGATCATGATCGTGACCCATTTCGGATCAAAGGTGCCGCCGTAGATCACCGGCCCGACAATCGGGATCACGATGTAAATGATCTCGAGGAAGTCGAGCACAAAGCCCAGCACGAACAACACCAGCATCACGATCAGGAAGACTTTGAATTCATTATCAAAGCTCTGAAGGAAAGTTTGGATGTAATGTTCGCCCCCAAAAGAGATCACCACAAGGTTCAGCAGCTGCGAGCCGATCAGGATGGTGAACACCATCGAGGTCACCTTGGCCGTTTCGCGCACCACCGGGGTCAGGACACCGCCGGAAAACAGCACCCAAAGCGCATAGAACAACCCGAAGATCGAGAACAGGTAAGCGGCCTGTGCGACAAGGAAGGCAATCCAGCTTTCGATGGCGACATCGGCCAACCCGACCCGCAGATCGAAATTCACCCCGACGAGGATCATGATCACCACGGCAAAGGTCGTGTTCAGGATCATCTTGCCCGATTTGTTGTCATCCGCCAGCTTGCGATAGGCCGCCAGCATGATGGCACCACCCGCCCCCAGCGCCGCCGCCGGTGTCGGATTGGTGATCCCACCCAGGATCGAGCCAAGCACCGCAACGATCAGCACCAGCGGTGGAAAGACCACGCGCAGCAGCTCATTCTGGGACAGGATGCCCGATGCATAGCGAACACCGTAAAGTGCCATCAACAGCGGGATCAGGATGACAAGGAAGGTAAAGCCGGACGAGCTGAGCGGATTGATCAACAAAGCATCCGCCAGCAGTGCCAGCACAACACCCGCCCCGCCAATCAACAATGGCAGCGGGTTTGCCGTCGGCGACACGCCGCGCGCCGTGGTCAGCACCAGCGCCAGCATCAAGAAGCTGATGGCGATACCGGTGCCAATGGGGGCTGCGGTTGCCAGCTTGTCCTGAAGTGCCGCGGCGCGTTCGTCTTCGTTCAACGCACGTGCCTCGGTCACGCCACCGGCCTCGTCGATTGTCTGTTGTTCAGCGACCGCAGTATCCCAGGCCTCTTGCCCATGCAGGTCGATCATCGCAACCTTACAGTCTTCGCTGACGTTGGTGCGCAGGCTTGCGGTTTGTCCCGCGTCAGAGAAGCTATCGACGATCACATTCTGGGTGCCGATGACATTCAACTGACCCAGGCCGATCATGGCCACGATCAACAGAACAGGCACACCCAGGAACCATGTCAGTGCCTCGTTGCGGGTCACAACCTCGCCGGTGCTGTCGTCAAGTTCGACCGCCGGCGCCTTGGACGGATTGAACATCGCAAAGCCAAAGGCATAAAGCCCATACAGCACGGCCAACATGATGCCGGGCAACAAGGCCGCCTGAAACAGCGTGCCAACCGACACAACCGCCGGTTCACCAAGGAAGGTCAAGGCGTCGGAACAGCCCGCGAGATTTGCGCGTTCTTCCTGAGCGGCGGAATAAAGATCGCCAGCCAAGGTGCCCAATAGGACGATCACAATCGACGGTGGAATGATCTGGCCCAAAGTGCCCGAAGCAGCAATCACACCGGTGGCGAGTTGCGGCGAATACCCTGCCTTCAACATTGTGGGCAGCGACAACAGGCCCATGGTCACCACAGTGGCGCCAACGATGCCGGTCGAAGCGGCAAGAAACGCGCCGACGACCACAACCGAAACCGCCAAGCCACCGGGCAGCGGGCCAAACACCCGCGACATGGTGGTCAACAGATCATTGGCGATCTTTGACCGTTCCAGCGTGATGCCCATCAGGACGAACATCACCACCGCGAGCAAGGTCTCGATTGATTGCCCCGCCAGAACCCGTTCGTTCATCCGATTGACCACAAAGGAAATATTGCGGTCCATCGCGGTTTCCCAGCCCTGCGGGAACACCGGTTCGGCGTATCGTGGAAGATCGGGAAAGCGGAATTTGCTTATGGCATCAGGTCTGACGCCCTCGCGGATAAGATCCGCATACATGGCTGAACTGGTGTCAATTGCCTGGTGGATCAACAGCCCCGCGCTGTCCAGCGCGGCAATGATCGCAAAGGAAATGATCCCCGCGCCACCAATGGCAAAGGCCACTGGAAATCCCGAGAGAATGCCCCCGAAAAGGCACATGAAGACGATGATCAGGCCGATCTCGACGCCATCAAGTCCGAATAACATGTCGCGCGCCCCTTAGTGCTTTTCTTCGATTGCGTGCACAAGCTCGGCTTCTTCGCTGCCAAGTTGGTCACGGTCGAGGTATTTGTGTTCCGATGCTTCGCCTTCGCGGAACTCCAGATAGGAGCGGCAGAAGAAAGCCCAGGAATGAATGAAGACAAGGCCGGCGTAAGCCACCAAAAGCACCTTGAACAGGAAGTAGGCGTCAAAACCATTCGGCGAAAAGCCGATTGTTTCCACATTCCAGCGCAGCGCGCGTGCCTTGGTGATCAACCGGTCCAGCGTGTCACTGGCCGAGGGTTTCGGCACAACCAGATGCCGCCACAGGAAGAACCAACCATACATCCAGGTCAGCACCGCCGCAGGCAACATGAAGATCATGCTGCCGCACATGTCGATAATGCGTTTGGTCCGGAAGGACACCGCAGAATACACCAGATCAACCCGCACATGTCCGCCCTGCACAAATGTGTAGGTGGCGCAAAGTGCGACGATCATCGCGTTATAGAGTTTCAGCTCCTCGGCCCACCAGCTGACATCCCGCGACAGGACGCTGCCAAACCCGAGCGAAATCTCTGCCGCAGCAAAAATCCGCTGCATGAAGACAATGACGATCTGTTGCAGCACCATAAGCAGGCCAGCCCAGGCAAAGAAGCGGCCAATCGCATTGGCGAACCCTTCCAGCACGCGGGTCACGCCCCACATGAACTGGTTGTTCCAGATGCCAAAAGCAATGATGACTAGAAAGACCGTAAAAGCGGCAAAGAAAAACTCGATTGAGCCGCCGTAGTAGATAAAGCGCATAAGCGCCTGTTTATCCTCGGTTGTTTCAAGCCCGTCGACCCAGCCCAACCAAACCCCAGGCTGCACAATCGCCAGCCCCAGGTTGTAGAAAGCCAGCGCAATGTTCTGGAAAAACCAGACAAGACCGTCCAGCATCCTTTCCCCCTTCGATATTCCCGCCGGGCAGTTGCCCGATACATCAAAGCCCCCGGCACTCTGTGCCGGAGACTTCTATTTATTGGTTTGACAGGGACTTAGCCCAGAACACGGGTCCGCTGACGCGCGAATGCGTTGATCGACTTGTCGATCCAACCGTTCGAGGCCTGCATGGAGGTGTTGGCGCTTTCACGGATTTTGACGAAGAGTTCGTCATCCATGTATTCGTCCAGCGTATCGCTGGCCGCCTGGCCAAAGGCATCCCAGACGCTGTCAGGGAATTCCAGAACCTTGACGCCCGATGCTTGCAGACGCTGAAGCGCGGCACCGTTGTTGGTCAGGAACTGCGACAGGTTCCAGGCATGTGCCTCGGCCGACGCGATCTCGATGATCTTCTGGTGCGCGGGCGACAGGCTGTCGAACACGTCCCGGTTGGTCGCCAGCGACAGTGTCGCTGCGGGTTCGTGGAAACCGGCGGTGTAGTAGAATTTGGTGATTTCCTGGAAACCGGCCTTTTCGTCCGCCCAGGGGCCAATCCACTCGGTGCCGTCAATCGCACCAGAGGCCAGCGCCTGATACACTTCTGCGCCGGGAAGGTTCTGGATCGATGCACCCAGTTTGCCAAGCGCCTGACCACCCATGCCGGGCATACGGAATTTCAGACCCTGGAAATCTTCCGGGCTGGAAATTTCCTTGTTGAACCAACCGCCCGCCTGGGCGCCGGTGTCACCCGCGAGGAAGGATTTCAGACCAAAGATTTCGCCAAGCTCGTCATGCAGCGCCTTGCCGCCGTCCTGGTAGTACCAGTTGGCCGCTTCCTGCGAGGTCATGCCAAAAGGCACAGCTGTAAAGAACTGATAGCCCGGGTGTTGGCCGGTGAAATAATAGTCGGCACCATGATACATGTCAGCCTGGCCCGCGGTGACGGCGTCAAACACCTCAAACGCGCCAACCAGTTCGCCGGCGGCTTTCAGGTCGATGGTCAAATCGCCACCGGTCATGGCTGTGATCGTGTCGGCGCAACGCTGTGCCGCGTCATGTACCCCCGCGAGGCCACGGCCCCAGGTTGTCACCAATGTCAGGGTCCGCTTGCCCTGTGCATATGCCGGGGCCGCAAGGCCGGTCGCTGCGGCAGCCGAGCCGCCAAAAGCCGAAGTTTTCAGAAAAGAACGACGATCCATTAAATGGTCCTCCCATGTCGTTGTGCCCGTCCCTGCCCCTTGCTCATCTCGAATGCAGGTGCGGGCGGATCGTTTGCAACGGGTTGACCCTAGCGGTTGCTGTCCGATGTGGAAATACCAACAAACACGTAGTCGACCACGGTTTGGGCGAATATTTTTGCCCAATTGTTGTCCGAACCACCATTTTGACCGGGCAACCCTAGGCAAGCCCCCCGGATTCGGCGTATCGAATCATCCATGTTTCGCAGGCTCACCATTTTTCGGCTCAGCTATGGGCAAAAGCTGTTCCTGATTGCGACAGTGCCATTGGTGCTGGCGGCGGCGGCAATTGCGGTTTTGGTTGCTGCGCAGTCGCGGCAACTGGCCGACCGCGAGATCGCCGCGCTGGAGGTCCAGTTGATCGAAGCCAAGAAAGAAGAGCTGAAAAACTATATCTCCATCGCCCGCACCGCATTTGTGAATATCTATGGTCGCGCCGCACCAGAAGACGCCGCCGCCAAGCTGGAGGTGACCCGCATTCTGGCATCAATGCTGTATGGTCAGGACGGCTATTTCTTTGTCTATGATTATGACGGCAACAATCTGGTTGCGCCGCGCCAAACCTATTTGATCAATCGCAATTGGTCGGGGCTGACGGATCTGAACGGCACGCCAATCACGGATGAGCTGATCCGCATTGCGCGCTCTGGCGGCGGTTATCACAGTTTTGACTGGCCCAAACCATCGACCCGCGAAACCGCGCGCATGGTGACCTATTCCATCGGGTTGCAGGATTGGCGCTGGGTTGTCGGCACCGGCGTCTTTATCGACGACGTTCTCGAAACCGTGGCTCTGGCCCGGGCCGAAGTCGAGGCACGAATTCGTGCGACCTTTCTCTATATCGGGGGAATCACGCTGGCCGCACTTCTGGTGGTTTACCTCTGGGGCATCCTGCTGAACATCCGCGAACGGCGGCTGGCAGATGCCAAGTTGAAGGCCCTGACCCAGCGGGTTCTGGACGCCCAGGAGGAAGAGCGCGGTCGCATCGCACGTGAATTGCATGACGGCATCAGCCAGATTCTGGTGGCCATCCGCTATGCGCTGGATATTACCAAACGGCGGCTGGACAAGGGGGACACCCGCGCCGGTGAAACCCTGGACAAGGGTATCGACACCCTGGCCGGCGCCATTCAGGAGGTCCGCCGCATCAGCCGCGATCTGCGCCCCGGCGCGCTGGACGATCTTGGCCTTGGGCCGGCCTTGCGCACATTGGTCGAAGATTTCGGCATTCGCACCGGGATGGAAACCTATTTCGAAACCGTCCCCTTCCGCAACCGATTGGAAACCAACGCCAAAATTGCGCTATACCGGATCGCACAAGAGGCGTTGACCAATGTGGAACGCCATTCCGACGCGACAGAGCTGGCGGTGGATGTGCGCGGCCATAAACATGGTGCGACCTTAAGGATAAGTGACAATGGCCGCGGTTTTGCCCCTAACGACAATCTGAGCGGCGCCGGGCTGGGCCTGCGCAATATGGCAGAACGGGTGGAACAGCTGGGCGGGACGCTGCGCGTTCTCAGCGCCAAGGGCAGCGGTACGGTGATCGAGGTCGAAGTGCCCCTGACCCAAATGCTGCCGGCCGAAGCCCGCGGGGACGGCGCGCCAAACGACGCACCGGACGACGACAAGGAAAGGAAAGCGAGCGCATGAACACGACCATCAAAGTGGTGATTGTTGATGATCATCCAATGGTCGCCGAAGGGATCGAAGCGATTCTGGAGAGCTATGATGACATCGAGGTTGTGGCGACCCTGTCGAACGGCCGCGAGATCGTGGAACAGGCGGCGACGCTGATGCCGGATGTGATCCTTCTGGATCTGAACATGCCCGGCGTGGGCGGGTTGACCGCAACCGAAATGCTGTTGGAACAGCGCCCCGACACCAAAATCCTGATCCTGTCGATGCATGACAGCCCGGAATATATCTCCACCGCTCTGGGGCACGGCGCCATGGGCTATGTGTTGAAGGACGTGCCGACGGATGAAATCAAACATGCGATCGACGTGGTGAATTCGGGCGAACGCTATCTTTGCACCGGGGCGCGCGGATCGCTGGCGCCGACGCCGGGCCGGGACCAGTTGACCAACCGCGAACAGACCATCCTGTTGCAACTGGCGCAGGGCAAATCAAACAAGGATGTCGCCATTCAATTGGACATCTCGGTGCGCACCGTCGAAACCCACCGCAAGAACATCAAACGCAAGCTTGGCATCGCATCGACCGCCGGTTTGACACGTTATGCACTGGAACATGGGGTGCTACAGGGCACCGGCGTGGATTTGTGACCGCGCCGTTTTCGCAGCCATTCGCCCCGCTTTACGGTAGGAAATTTCCAAAAACCGCCGCCCTCCGCAACTTTTGCAAAGAAAACCGGTCAAACAGTGGTTGACGCCCCAATTCACCTCACCTAGTGTCGCGGCCACGCATGAAGAAGGATTCACTTCAATGACACAACTAGTGGTCGTCGTAAGAAAATGGCGCATGGGCCGGTAACGGACACCCTGAACGGTACCCCATGCGCCCCCGAAACTTCGGGGGCTTTTTTTATGCGTAATGAAAATATGACGTCTTGATCGGAGCAACAAAATGACACGTCAGATGACCGGAGCAAAAATGGTGGTTCAAGCCCTGAAGGATCAGGGTGTGGACACGGTATTCGGATATCCCGGCGGTGCTGTGCTACCGATTTATGACGAGGTCTTTCAACAGAACGAGATCCGCCATATTTTGGTGCGCCATGAACAAGGTGCGGTGCATGCCGCCGAAGGCTATGCCCGGTCGACTGGCAAGCCGGGTGTTGTTCTTGTGACCTCGGGCCCCGGTGCGACCAATGCGGTGACCGGGTTGACCGATGCGCTGATGGATTCGATCCCGCTGGTGGTTCTGACCGGCCAGGTGCCAACCTTCATGATCGGCTCTGATGCCTTTCAGGAGGCCGACACCGTTGGCATCACCCGCCCCTGCACGAAAATGAACTGGCTGGTGAAGGACACCAACGAACTGGCCTCGACCATCCACGAAGGATTCCATGTCGCCACCAAGGGCCGCCCCGGTCCGGTGCTGATCGACATTCCCAAGGATGTGCAATTTGCCAGCGGCACATATGTTGCGCCCGCCAAGGCCGATCTGGGCCATTATCAGCCGCGCGTCAAAGGTGACATGGAGACCATCACCGAATTGGTCGAGGCACTGGAAACCGCGGAACGCCCGGTGTTTTACACCGGCGGTGGCGTGATCAATTCCGGGGCCGCGGCCAGCCAGCTTTTGCGCGAACTGGTCGAAGCGACCGGCATTCCGATCACCTCGACCTTGATGGGTCTGGGCGCCTATCCCGCCAGCGGGCGGCATTGGCTGGGCATGTTGGGCATGCATGGTCTCTACGAGGCCAATCTTGCGATGCATGGCTGTGATCTGATGATCAACGTCGGCGCACGGTTCGACGACCGGATCACCGGGCGGCTGGACGCGTTTTCGCCCAACAGCCGCAAGGCGCATATTGATATCGACCCCTCGTCCATCAACAAGGTGATCCGGGTCGACATGCCGATCGTGGGTGACGTCGCCCATGTGCTGGAAGACATTCTGAAAGTCTGGAAAGCCCGTGGTCGCAAGGTGAACCGCGAGGGGCTTCAGAAATGGTGGGCGCAGATCGAGGATTGGCGCACAACGGATTGTCTGAAATTCAAACAGTCCGGTCCCAACATCAAACCGCAATATGCGTTGCACCGGTTGGAAGAACTGACCAAGGGCCATGACCGCTATATCACCACCGAAGTGGGCCAACACCAGATGTGGGCGGCGCAATACCTTGGGTTCGAAGACCCCAACCGCTGGATGACCTCTGGTGGGCTTGGCACCATGGGATATGGCTTTCCGGCATCCATCGGGGCCCAGGTCGCCCACCCCGACGCGTTGGTGATCAATGTCGCAGGCGAGGCCAGCTGGCTGATGAATATGCAGGAAATGGGCACTGCGATGCAGTTCAACCTGCCGGTAAAGCAATTCATCCTGAACAATGAACGTTTGGGCATGGTGCGCCAATGGCAGGAATTGCTGCACGGCGAGCGGTATTCGCATTCCTGGTCCGAATCCCTGCCCGATTTCGTCAAATTGGCCGAAGCTTTTGGCGCGAAGGGGATTCAGGTCTCTGATCCGGCCGATCTGGATGATGCGATCATGGAAATGATCAATTACGACGGGCCGGTGATTTTCGACTGCCTGGTCGAGAAACACGAAAACTGTTTCCCGATGATCCCCTCGGGCGAGCCGCATAACAAGATGCTGCTTGGCGCGGCATCGACCAAAGACGCGATTGGCACCAAAGGCGCGGTGATGGTGTGAGACATGAGCGGTGCGCCGGATCGGCGCACCCCACCCCAACCCTCTGTTGGGTGCGCATTGCCCGCGCACCGTCTTAAAAGGAAATCGCAATGTCTGCGCTAAAAATCAAAAAAGGTTCCAACAAACATTCCGCATACAACCTGCGGCCGAATTTTTCCGATGTGCAGGAACGCCATACGCTTGCGGTCATCGTTGACAACGAACCGGGCGTGCTGGCGCGGGTCATCGGTCTGTTTTCCGGTCGCGGTTACAACATCGAAAGCCTGACCGTGGCCGAGGTTGACCATACCGGCCATCTGTCGCGCATCACCGTCGTCACCACCGGCACGCCGCAGGTGATCGAACAGATCAAGGCACAGCTGGGGCGGATTGTCCCGGTGCATCGGGTGCATGATCTGACTGTCGAGGGGCCATCGGTCGAACGCGAATTGGCGCTGATCAAGGTCACCGGCAAGGGCGATGACCGTGTCGAGGCGCTGCGGCTGGCTGATGTGTTTCGCGCCCATGTGGTGGACAGCACGCTGGAAAGCTTTGTGTTTCAGATCACCGGCGCACCGGACAAGATTGATGCGTTTGCCGAATTGATGCGCCCGTTGGGATTGGTCGAAGTGGCGCGCACCGGCGTCGCCGCCATCAGTCGCGGACCGGAATAAACACAACCGGCCTCCCGCCGGTTTCACGAACACCAAAACCGCCGCCAAAGCACAAGCCTTGGCGGCGGTTTTCGTTCCTGACCCCGGCCCGTAAAGCGATCGGCGATCGTCCGTTGAAATTGCGCCTGATCAAACTGCGCCGGACATGAGTGTGCCCGACTGGATTGGACCTGACTAGAATAGGCCTGAAATAGACCCGACTAGATTAGACCTGACTGAATAAAACCTGACAGAAATGGACCGGGCCAGATTGAGCCAGTCGAAACTGGCCCAATCAAATTGGCCTAGGCAATAACGTGTTTCCCCGAAGTGCGCGGCGTGGCCCAATCACGGGTGCGCGGGAATTGTACGATATTTGTGGCCCATCCATCGGTCCGCGTGCCATCGCGGCGGGTGGCATCATCGATATTGGCGCAATTGCCCAATTGGCGGGCAAGTTCCGGGGCATGATCCTCGACCAATAGAACGGGGTTTGTAACCCGCCGGAACTGACGCTCTTCGCGCAGTTCGAATTCTATTAGATCACCTGCATCCAGCGCAACGCCGGACATGGCGCTGTCTTCTGGCTCGACATAATAGGCAAGGCTACCCTGGTCTTCGCACCAGATCACCGCTTTCTGATCGTCAGGATTGCTCCACAGAACGACTCCGCACATGCGTCTGAGTGACATTTATTCAACCTTTATTTCGTCCCGTCCTGTTAAATGTGGCACAAATTTCGCCCTTGCGAATGCACCTTGAACGCCTGTCGGGCTTGTAATTTGTGCCAGTCTGGGTCAAATCTGTAGCTAATGAGCGTCGGATGACGTGAAACAGCATCAAACATGCGTCAGAACGACCAAGTTCGTGAGTTGATTGAACGTTTCGCGCCAGAAATGACCAAAGAAGACGGAGTGCGAAACAAAGTGCCGAAAACTGTCACATCTAATTCCGGCTCATCCGCCTCTCCTGCGGACCTGCGCGCCATGTTTGGTGCGAATCTCAAACATCTGTGTCGTAATGCAAAGTCGATTTCGGCCCTCTGCCGGGATCTCGGGATCAACCGAACGCAATTCAACCGGTATCTCAGCGGCGAAAGCTTTCCGCGCCCCGACGTTTTGCATCGGATCTGCGCCTTCTTTGACGTTGATGCGCGCATATTATTGGAACCGGTTGAAGAAATAGCAACAACTTCGGGATTTGTGATGCATCACCCGGAACTCGCAGGGTTCCTGGGGCCGGACGTGACGCAAATTCCACAGGAGCTTTTGCCTGATGGATTTTATCGTTTCATCCGGCGCTCGTTCATGGATCAGCAAAAATTTGTCGAGGCGCTGGTCTATGTCTATCGGCTTGGCGATTTCTGTTTCATCCGTGGCCATGAGGCCCGCGAGGCGATGACCCGCGTCGGCCTGCCCGAAAGCCCGCGCACCCGTGAATTCGGCGGCTTCTTTTTCCGTCAGGAACGCGGTGTGGCGGCGATGGTGGCACGGCGCGGCGCAACAACAGGGTCGTTCACCTTTTTGCACCGGGTGCCGTCGGTCAAAAACAACACCTGGACCGGATATACCGCCCGCATCACCCACGAGAGTGAGAACAGCTATCGCATGACCCGCATCGTCTGGGAACATCTGGGGCGCGGCATGGGCGCGGCGCTCAAGGTGGGGCGCAACGCCGGATTTCGCGGTTATGGCCAATTGTCGGAAAGCGATCAGGCGCTGCTCAGACCGGACAAACCGTTTTCCTGATCTATGTCGGGGTCATGGCCCCATATGACCCCGCCGAAAGGCGGGTGCAGGAAGGCATGGGATGTGCAGGCCGCGATGGCCCGCAGTTACCCCTGTGGTTACCCCTCTTGCGCGTCCGCCAGAAGCACCTTGGAGACCGGGACAAGCGTCACCCGGCTGGCCCGGTCCTGTAGCCCCCAAATCAGCAGCGCCGAAATGGTTTCTGCCCGCAGCCGTCCCAACATGATAACCGCGCCTTCCTGTCCGGCCTTGAAAGCCGCCTGATCGAGAAACCGGCGGATCACGGTGGCGGTCTGGCCGTTGCTGTCAAAATCGCGGAACAGCGTGGCAGACGGCACACCGGCCCGCGCCGCCAGCGCCTGACCGGTGTTCAACCCTTTGGGATAAAGAACAAGCCCGTGGCCGGTGTCGGCCAGAATGCGCGCCACCTGTTCAGATGTGCCACGGTTTTCCTGCAACCCGCTGTTGCCACCTTCCAGCACGCCGACGGCCTCGGGCACCAGATCCAGCGCGCTGGCCAGGGTCACTTCGGCATCCTGGGCCTGGGCCCCCGGCGGCAGATCCGCCAGCGCCATGACCTCGAACCCGGCATCACGATAGCTGCGCATGGCGGCCGCCGCCCCCGACCAACCGGTATCGACCGCAAAGGTGATCGGATAGGGGAAGCTTTCCAGCGCCTCCAGCCCCAGCGGGGTCTTGCCATCGTCAATCAGGATGATCGACATCATCGGTTTGTCCGGCGCGACATCCATGTCGACGGCAAAGGCCTCGATCGGGCGTTGGGTGGCCTGCGATGTGTCGGGGTTTGTACCAGCGCCTTGCTCCGCCGTGGCATCCGGCCCGCCCAGCGTGGGCAACCGCCCGGTGCGCACCGTCGGGGCAAGGTTGCCCAATGTGCCAACCGGGGTGCCAACCGATGGGCGATCCTCGTCCCGATCGACCGGGTCGCGATCAATCAGCGCGGTCACAAGCGGGCGGCGCGGAGTTTCCTCTTCGCGCGGGATTTCCTCGTCACGTGGTGTTTCAAGGTCACGCAGGGTTTCAGTGTTGGGCGAGGTTTCAGTTTCGGGCGCGGATTCAGTGACGCGCAGGGGGGCAGGTTCGCGCGACGCGGAGTCTGGCAGAACGGAGCCCGGCAAAACAATGTCCGGCAATATGCCGGGTTGCATCACCGACGGCGATCGGGGCGGTTCGACGCTTTGCGGCGTCATGACCTCGGTTGTGACAACCGGGGGGATGTCAGCCACGATTTCCGGCTCTGGCGTCACCTGGATCGGCGCGGCGACCACCTCGGGCGGGGCGGCCGTTTCGCCGCTGGTCACCGCTGGGTCCGCCGCATCTTCCGCCAGAACTGGATCTGCCTCTTCGGAATCTGCTGTTGCAGGCAGGTCAACCACGGGGCTTTCGGCCTCGGGCGCTTCCGCCTCGGCATCCGCCACCGGCGCCGCGCCCCCAAGACGCGGTGCAACCTCTTCGACCAACGGCGCGGGAGGCTGCGCAGGATTGCTAGAAATTGACAATTCATCCGCCGCCGGCAGATCCGGCTGCACAACATCGCCCCCCAGCGTGATCGGGTTTTCCCCGGCGGTCAGACCCGCCCCGGCGCGATCCGGGGCCGACTCCAGTTCCGGTGCCGCATTCAACGCCACCGCACCGCCGGTTTCCGGCAAACCGGTGCTGGCAGTATCGGCCACCGCCACGTCATCAACGTCGTTTTCCGGTTCCGGGATGCCCGGCGACGGCGTCTGGGGCGACGCATCATCGCCCTGCTCCGCCAGCGGCACAGATCGCGGCAGCGCATCCGGCTCATTGGCCGGTGGTGCCGCGGGCGTGTCGGTCGTTGCCGCAGTGACCTCTGGCTTTGGGGCCACAACCGGGCCCGTCAGAACAGACAATGTGCCCGCCCCAAGACCGGCCACCACAACACCCCAAAGTGCCCCTGCGAAAAAACCCTGTGCCATGTGCCCACTCCTCACCAAACGGGATCGGGACTCTTTTGGTCCGGGCCCGCGCCGATGTCCTGCCTGTCGATGTTCCTGCCCGTCCACCCCTTGACGATCCGGGCCAAGCCTGAACATGTATACCCCGATCTCTATACCCCGGTGAAGGCCTCGGCCTCCAGCCCATAACGGCAAAGTTCATTCCATGCTGCTGCTCATCGATAATTACGACAGTTTCACTTACAACCTTGTCCACTATCTGGGCGAATTGGGCACGGATGTGCAGGTGCATCGCAATGATGCGCTGAACGTGCAAGAGGCGATGGCGCTGAAACCCGCCGGAATCCTGTTGTCCCCCGGCCCCGCCACCCCGGATCAGGCGGGAATTTGCCTGCCGCTGGTGCTTGCGGCGGCGGAAACCGGCACGCCCCTGATGGGTGTCTGTCTTGGCCATCAGGCCATAGGCCAGGCGTTCGGCGGCAAAGTGGTGCGCTGTCATGAAATCGTACATGGCAAGATGGGCACCATGCATCACAACAATCTCGGTGTCTTTGCCGGCCTGCCCAGCCCCTTTGCCGCCACGCGCTATCATTCGCTGGTGGTCGAACCCGAGACATTGCCAGATTGTCTGGAGGTGACCGGCGCATTGGAAGACGGCACGATCATGGGGCTGCGGCACCGGGAACTGCCCATTCATGGCGTGCAGTTCCATCCAGAATCGATCCGGTCCGAACATGGGCACGCCCTGTTGAAAAATTTCACCGACCTGATGAAAGTGCCCGCATGAGCAATGCCATTAAACCGCTGATCGGGGCGGCCGCCGACCGGCCGCTGACACGCGAAGAGGCCGAGGCCGCCTTTCAGATCCTGTTTGAAGGCGAAGCCACCCCAAGCCAGATCGGTGGCCTGTTGATGGCCCTGCGCACACGTGGCGAAACGGTTGCGGAATATGCCGCCGCCGCCGCCGTGATGCGCGCCAAATGCAACAAGGTCACAGCCCCCGAGGGCGCGATGGACATCGTCGGCACCGGGGGGGATGGCAAGGGCACGCTGAACATCTCGACTGCGACAGCCTTTGTCGTGGCGGGGGCCGGTGTGGTGGTGGCCAAACATGGCAACCGCAACCTGTCGTCGAAATCCGGCGCGGCGGATGCGCTGACCCAGATGGGGATCAATGTGATGGTCGGCCCAGAGGTCGCGGAACGGGCGCTGGCGGAATGCGGCATCTGCTTCATGATGGCGCCAATGCACCATCCGGCCATTGCCCATGTCATGCCCACCCGCCAGGAGCTGGGCACGCGCACGATTTTCAACATCCTTGGCCCGCTGACCAATCCCGCCGGTGTCAAACGTCAGCTGACCGGCGCATTTTCCCGCGATTTGATCCGGCCCATGGCCAAAACCCTGGCAGAACTTGGATCGGAACGGGCATGGTTGGTGCATGGCTCTGATGGCACGGACGAGCTGGCGATTTCCGGCGTCAGCTGGGTCGCCGCGCTGGAAGACGGCACCGTGACCGACCGCGAAATCCACCCCGAAGATGCGGGACTTCCGGTGCATCCGTTCGAGGATATTCTTGGCGGCAGCCCAGAGGACAACGGCCGCGCCTTTGCCGCCTTGTTGGACGGCACGCCGTCGGCCTATCGCGATGCGGTGTTGCTGAATTCTGCCGCCGCGCTGGTGGTGGCGGGCAAGGTCGACGACCTGAAAACCGGTGCCGCACTCGCCGCGCAATCCATTGACAGCGGCGCAGCCAAGGCGCGGATTACCGCATTGGCGATGGCGACACAGACCACGTGACCATCGCCGCCCCGCCAAAGGCCTGGGCCCATCTGCGGTTTTTCGACCGCGACTGGCCCAAAGTTGAGGCGGCCTTGGCGGCAGAAACCCGACCGATCCTGCCGCCCGCACCGCAGATTTTTGCCGCGCTGGACGCCTGTCCACCAGAGCGGGTGCGGGTGCTTGTGCTGGGACAGGACCCCTATCCCACACCGGGCCATGCACATGGTTTGGCGTTTTCCGTCGCCCCGGATGTGACGCCCTTGCCGCGATCACTAAAGAACATATTCGCCGAAATGAGTGATGACCTGGGCACCTGCCCGGTCAACGGCGATCTGCGTGCCTGGGCGGATCAGGGCGTGTTGCTGTTGAACAGTGCGCTGACGGTGCCCGCAGGCCTGGCTGGCGGACATTTGAAACTGGGCTGGGCCGCGCTGACCCGCGACATCCTTGCCGAACTGGATCAAAAACCACGTGCGCTGTTGCTCTGGGGCAAACCGGCGCAAAAGCTGGGCACAGATATGACCCACCCCGACCACCTGCGGATTGAAACCGCTCATCCCTCGCCGCTTTCGGCGCGACGGGGATTTTTCGGATCACGCCCCTTTAGTCGCGTCAACGACTGGCTTATGAACCAAGGGGAAAGCGCGATAGACTGGACTGGCAGATGACTGAAACCGTTCTCGACAAGATCAAAGCCTATAAACTGGAAGAGATTGCCGCCGACAAGGCCGCGATCCCCCTGGCAGAGGTAGAGGCCGCCGCCCGCGCCGCCAGTCCGACCCGTGGCTTTGCCGCGGCGTTGCAAACAGCCTCGGCCACCGGTTACGGCCTGATCGCCGAAGTCAAAAAAGCATCACCCTCCAAGGGGTTGATCCGGGCGGATTTTGACCCCGCCACCCTGGCCCGCGCATATGAGGCCGGCGGGGCAACCTGTTTGTCCGTATTGACCGACACCCCGTCCTTTCAAGGAGCGAAATCCTTTCTGACCGCGGCGCGCGATGCCACCAGCCTGCCGGCATTGCGTAAAGATTTCATGTACGACATCTATCAAGTGGCCGAAGCCCGCGCCCTGGGCGCCGATTGCATTTTGATCATCATGGCCTCCGTCTCTGATGATCAGGCGCAAGAGCTTGAAGAAGCGGCATTTTCCTGGGGTATGGATGTTTTGGTTGAAGTGCACGATGCGGTCGAACTGGACCGGGCATTGGCGTTGAAATCCCCGCTGTTGGGGGTGAACAACCGCAATCTCAAAACCTTTGAAACCACGCTGGATACCACGCGGCAATTGTCGAAACGCGCCCCGGCGGACAAGGTCCTGATCTCGGAAAGCGGTTTGAACAGCCCTGCTGACCTCGCTGACATGGCCAGTTTTGGCGCCCGCAACTTCCTGATCGGGGAAAGCCTGATGCGGCAAACCGATGTCGAAACCGCCACCCGGACGCTGTTGGCCCAACCGCTGGCCGCCCATGGCTGACCTTACCCATTTCGACGCCAAGGGCGATGCCCATATGGTCGACGTCTCGGACAAGGCGGTCACGTCGCGTATCGCAATCGCCCAAGGCTACATCAAGATGTCACCTGAAACCTTTGATATCATTATCAAAGGAACGGCAAAAAAGGGCGACGTCATATCGGTTGCCCGTTTGGCCGGGATCATGGGGGCAAAGCACACCTCAACCCTTATTCCGCTTTGTCATCCGCTGCCGATTACCAAAGTGGCGGTCGATCTGACCCCGGATCCCAACCTGCCCGGCCTGCGGTTGTCCGCCACGGTCAAGACCACCGGCCAAACCGGCGTCGAGATGGAGGCGTTGACCGCCGTATCCGTAACTGCCTTGACCGTCTATGATATGGCCAAGGCGGTGGACAAAGCGATGGAGATTGGCGGGATCTGCGTCACATTGAAAGATGGCGGAAAATCAGGGCGTTACGAAGCGACATGATTTCAGTTTCCCAAGCGCTTGACCACTTGTTCGCGCTGGTGCGGCCGCTGGGCTGCGAAAGCGTTCCGCTGTTGAATGCCGTCGGCCGCGTCTTGGCCGAAGACGCCATATCGCGCAGCAATCAACCGCCTTTCCCCGCCTCGGCGATGGACGGCTATGCCGTGATACGGGCAGAGGCCCTGCCCGGCGCACGCTTCGACGTCATTGGCGAAGCGGCCGCGGGACATCGATTTGACGGCCAAGTTAACCCGGGCCAAGCCGTGCGCATTTTTACCGGCGCGCCGGTGCCCACTGGCGCGGATCGCGTCGTCATTCAGGAAGATGTGACGCGCGACGGCAACCACATCCAACTGAAAAACACCTTGGGTTCCGGCGACAACATCCGGCCCGCCGCCGGAGATTTTCGCCTAGGTGACCGCCTAACCGCCCGGCGACGCTTGTCGCCACAAGATGTGGCCCTGCTTGCGTCGATGAATGTTGCCCAGGTTTGCGTCGCCAAAAAGCCTGACATCGCATTGATTTCGACTGGCGATGAATTGGTCATGCCCGGCGAAGTTCCCGGTCCGGATCAGATCATTGCCTCCAACACCTTTGGTCTTTTCGCACTTCTAGGCGAACTTGGCGCAGCGCCCCGGCTTCTGCCAATTGCCCGCGATACGCCACAGTCGCTCGGCCAAATCCTGGATCTGGCCGCCGATGCCGATCTGATCGTGACCATCGGTGGCGCAAGTGTCGGCGACCACGACATCGTGTCCCGTGTCGCCAGTGACCGGGGCCTTGACCGCGCGTTTTACAAGGTCGCCATGCGCCCCGGAAAACCGTTGATGGCCGGTACAATTGGCAACGCCATGATGCTCGGCCTACCGGGCAATCCGGTGTCCGCCATGGTTTGCGGCCACATATTCCTTGCGCCGGTCGTCCGGGCCATGATGGGCCTGCCTGCCGCCGCCGTTACCAGATATTCAGCAAGGTTATCAGTCGATTTGCCACTTGGCGGGCCGCGCGAACATTATATGCGTGCCACATTGGTGGACAATGAAATTGCTCCTTTCGATAATCAGGATTCCTCCCTTCTGCGAATGCTATCACAAGCAAACGCGTTGTTGATCCGTCCGCCGAATGACGCGCCACGCAGAATCGGCGATGTCGTCGAGTATATTCCGCTGGGAAGTTAACAACTTATTATCGTGGCAAATATATTTTGGCGCCCACCCCAAATTGACCTGCAACGACGGGCCAAGACGACCGTTGACACAAAACGAGAACATGAGTAGAACAAAATAAAACCACCACCGCGAAGGCTTGAACGCATGCTGACCAAAAAGCAACTCGACTTGCTGGAATTCATCAATAAGCGCATTCAACGAGATGGCGTTCCGCCGTCCTTCGACGAAATGAAGGTTGCTTTGGATCTTCGGTCCAAATCCGGCATTCACCGACTGATTACAGCGCTGGAAGAACGCGGTTTCATTCGGCGTTTGGCCCATAAGGCACGCGCATTGGAAATTGTGAAGTTGCCGGAATCCATGGGCGGTGCGCCGACAGCTGCGAACCAGGTGTCGCAGCCCCGCCTGATGGATGGCGCAGCCGCGCATAGGGCACCCGCCGTCCCGCTGCATGTTGCAGAGCTGCCGGTGATGGGAAAGATCGCGGCCGGTGTCCCGATTGAAGCGATTTCCCATATGTCGCATTCTGTGGCCGTACCGGGGCAAATGCTGCGCCAGGGCGCGGAACATTACGCGCTTGAGGTCAAAGGCGATTCCATGATCGACGCCGGTATCAATGACGGCGATGTGGTGGTGATCCGGGAAACCGATGTTGCGGACAATGGTGACATCGTCGTGGCATTGATCGAAGATCAGGAGGCCACCTTGAAGCGCTATCGCCGCACCGGTGGCGTTGTCGCGCTTGAGGCCGCGAACCCAGCCTATGAAACCCGAATTGTTCCCGAGGACAAGGTCAAGGTCCAGGGACGATTGGTCGGCCTGATCCGCACCTACTAGGGCGAGCCGGACGGATTTGCCCCTGTCCATAGCCGCCAACCGCTGCGCGCCGCAGAGGTTTCAATCAAAGGCGCACCATTGGCAAAGGTGAGTGCCAGGGCACCGGTTCTGCGCAGGTCGCGTGGTGTGTATGCTGTGCACCCCCCCGTTGGGGGCGCACCGTCGGTGTTGAAAATGACCACGTCATTTTCGGCGCACTCGGAAAATACAGCGCGGGCCCGCTTGCCCGAAATATGCCAGAGTCTTGCGCCGCCCGGAAAATCCGCAAACGCGATACCAGCTTCTGCCGCCTGCCATCGCGCCGCCGCCCCTGCCTGATCCGCGCCATCGCCATCGTTTTCCAGCCAAACCCGCGCGACAAATCCTGAGCCACGTTCCCGGCTAAGGGCGCGACCGTTCTCGCGATTGATCCCAACCAAAGATCCGTTCTCCGCGATCAAAACCTCTGGTCGGGTCGTTTGAAACCACAGCATGAGACCAAATGCCACCGGCAGCACGCCCAAAACACAAACCCGCCCGCGCCAGAGAATCACGAACAAGAGACCCAGGGCAATCATCGGCAACACCAATGGATCGGGCGCCACGACGTACCGCAATGCACCCTCCCAGGTGGAAATTTCATGGGCGACCTTCAATACCCAGGCCAAGCCGCGCCCCAGCACCCAAAGTGCCGGTGCCTCAAGCCCAAAAGGCGCAAGGCAAGCCGCAACCACCGCCGCGGGCATCACCAAAATTCCCATCAAGGGCACGGTCAGAAGGTTGGCCACCAATCCGAATTGCGCGATGCGGTTGAAATGCGCGGCGGCCACCGGTGCGGTGGCAAAACCGGCAACGGCCGACGAGAGGATCACCGCCAAGACCGCCCAAAGCCAACGCGGCACCACCTCTGGCGCCCCGCGCAAATGGTTGAACACGGCAACCAGGGCGGTGGTCGCGGCGAATGACATCTGAAACCCCGGTCCCAACAGCGCCTCGGGGCGCAGGACCAAGACAATCAATGCAGCCAGCGCCACTGCACGCAGGCTGATCGCACGGCGGTTAAACACCACCGCGATCAACGCCACGGCCACCATGATAAAGGCGCGTTCGGTGGCAACATTTCCGCCCGAAAGCGCCAGATACCCCGCCGCCGCGATCAAGGCAAAAACTGCCGCGATCCTGTGGCCCGGCAAACGCAATGCCACAAAGGGCACCATCGAAATGGCCAGACGCACAACGGAAAACACAAACCCGGCCAAAAGCCCCATGTGCAGCCCGGAAATCGCCAATAGATGCGCGAGGTTTGTGTCGCGCAGCGCCTTTAACGTCCCTTCCCCCATGCCAGAGCGGTCGCCGGTGGTGATGGCGGCGGCAAAGGCCCCGATTTCGCCCGGAAGGGCGTCCTGCATCGCGCGCGACAGATAGATTCGCAGGGCGAAAATACGGTTGCCATTGCCGGGCAATGCGCTGGCCAGGACCGGCACGCGGGTATAGCCCACCGCACCGATTTTCAAAAACCAGGCATGGCGGCGAAAGTCGAAGCCCCCCGGCTCCACCGGCCCTTGGGGCGGCGAAAGATGCCCGGTGGTCATCACCCGCATACCCGGTTGTGGCACGACACCCTGTCCCGGCGGCCCATGCAAGGAGATCCGCACACGGTTGGGCACATCTCGCACGCGCCGCAACTGAACCTGATCCAATGTCAGCCGCAAAGCACCGCTGGCGGACCGGTCAATGCCAACGATCCGCCCCTCAACCGGGCCATAATAGCGGAAATCCAACACCGGCCCGGACAGGATATGCGCACGAGCCCCCGCAAGCGCCATACCAGCGGCCAGAAGCCCCAGCGCAATCAACCCCGGACCAACCAGGGGCCCGGACCGCCACGCCACATAAAACGCCCCCCCAGCGACAAGAGCCAAGACAACCAATGCGGCGACCGGCGGTTCCCGCAACAGCGAGAAATATCCCCCAATGCCCAATGCCAGAAAGACCGGTGCCCAGGGCATCAGCCCGCCACGCTGCGCCAACAGCGCGTCACCGACAGCTTGTAACATCCTCATGCTTGTTCCCGCTCGCTGGCGAGGGTAATCAGGCGGCCAAACTATCCCGCCAAAGTTATCGAAAGGTTAACGCCCCATGTCCGACGTTTCTCAGGTGGTGACCCGTTTTGCCCCCTCGCCCACAGGTTACCTTCATATTGGCGGCGCGCGCACAGCGTTGTTCAACTGGCTTTTTGCCCGCGGCCACGGCGGGAAATTCCTGCTCAGGATCGAAGACACCGACCGCGCCCGCTCTACCCCCGAGGCCACCGACGCGTTGCTGCGCGGGCTGGAGTGGCTTGGGCTGGATCATGATGGCGAGGTGATCAGCCAATTCGCCCGCGCCGATCGCCACGCCGAGGTCGCCCATCAATTGCTGGCAGACGGCAAGGCCTATAAATGTTTTGCCAGCCAGGACGAAATCGCGGCCTTTCGCGATGCGGCCCGCGCGGCGGGCACATCGACGCTCTATCAATCGCCCTGGCGTGACGCCGATCCGGCCAGCCACCCGGACGCGCCATACGTCGTGCGGATCAAGGCACCACAGGATGGCGCGACGGTGATCCGCGATCAGGTGCAGGGCGATGTGACCATCCGCAATGATCAGCTCGACGATATGATTTTGCTGCGCTCGGACGGCACGCCGGTCTATATGCTGGCGGTGGTGGTCGATGATCACGACATGGGTGTGACCCATGCGATCCGCGGCGATGACCACCTGAACAATGCCGCGCGCCAGATGATGATTTATGACGCGATGGGTTGGGACGTGCCGGTCTGGGCCCATATTCCGCTGATCCATGGCCCGGACGGCAAGAAGTTGTCCAAGCGGCATGGCGCGCTTGGGGTCGAGGAATACCAAAAGATGGGCTATCCTGCGGCCGGTATGCGCAATTATTTGGCACGCCTCGGCTGGAGCCATGGCGATGACGAATTTTTTTCCGATGCCCAGGCAAAAGAATGGTTTGATCTGGACGGAATTGGCAAATCGGCGGCGCGATTGGACTTCAAGAAGCTGGAAAACCTGTGTGGACAGCAGATTGCGGCTGCAGAGGATGCTGCGCTGCTGCATGAACTACAGGCGTTTTTGGCAGTAAGCGGTGGCACCCCGCTGACGGAAAGCCAATCCGAGGGGATGTTGCGGGCGATGTATTGCTTGAAGGAACGGGCAAAGACATTCCCGGAACTCATTGAAAAAGCGCACTTTGTTCTAACCCCCACCCCCATCACCCCGGATGCCAAAGCGACCAAGAACCTTGATCCAGTATCCCGTAGTATACTGGATGCATTGACGCCGCAGTTGCAAAATGCTAGCTGGAACCGAGACGAATTGGAGACGGTCACATCCCAGGCCTGCGACACGCTTGGGATAAAATTCGGCAAGATGGCAGGCCCCTTGCGCGCCGCTCTTGCCGGGCGTTCCGTAACCCCGAGCGTATTCGACATGATGCTGGTATTGGGCCAGGAGGAAACAATTTCCCGACTGGCCCGGGCCGCTGAGACACCGATTGAAGCATAGATTTATCAATTGACGTCACTGGAATGTTAGACCGCCGCGGCATCCTGGCCCGGCTTGCAAGACGAAGGGAACACCATGGCAGACAGCAAGAAGACCGCGAACCTGACGATTGGCGATCAAAGCTATGAGCTTCCGATCCATAGTCCGACCGTTGGCCCGGACGTACTCGATATTCGCAAACTCTACAGCCAGGCAGGTGTGTTCACCTATGACCCCGGCTTTACCTCAACCGCGGCCTGTGACTCGACCATCACCTATATTGATGGCGAAGAAGGCATTCTTTTGCACCGCGGGTATCCGATTGATCAACTGGCCGGCAAATCGCACTATCTCGAGGTGTGTTTCCTTTTGCTTTACGGCCATTTGCCGACCGGCAAGGAATTGGAAGATTTCGAAAACCGCGTGACCAACCACACGATGTTGCATGAACAGATGCAGCATTTCTTCCGTGGGTTCCGCCGCGATGCGCATCCGATGGCGATCATGGTTGGCGTGGTGGGCGCGATGTCCGCGTTCTATCACGATTCTACCGACATCAATGACCCGTGGCAGCGCGAAGTGGCCTCGATCCGGTTGATCGCCAAAATGCCGACCATCGCGGCCTGGGCCTATAAGTATCACATCGGCCAGCCGTTTGTGTATCCGCGCAACGATCTGGATTATGCGTCGAACTTCCTGCGCATGTGCTTTGCCGTGCCTGCCGAGGAATATGAGGTCAATCCGATCCTCAGCCGCGCGATGGACCGGATCTTTACCCTGCATGCCGACCACGAACAGAACGCATCGACCTCGACCGTGCGTCTGGCGTCGTCGTCGGGTGCGAACCCGTTTGCCTGTATTGCCGCTGGCATTGCCTGTCTTTGGGGGCCGGCACATGGTGGTGCCAACCAGGCCTGTCTTGAAATGCTCAAGGAAATCGGCACGCCCGAGAATATCCCCGAGTATATCGCCCGCGCCAAAGACAAGAATGATCCGTTCCGTCTGATGGGTTTTGGCCACCGGGTTTACAAGAACTTTGACCCGCGCGCGACCGTGATGAAACAGTCGGCGGATGAGGTTCTTGAACTTCTGGGTGTGGAAAACAACCCGATCCTGGCAACCGCCAAGGCGCTGGAAGAGGCCGCATTGGCCGATCCGTATTTCGCGGAAAAGAAATTGTTCCCGAATGTCGATTTCTATTCCGGCATCATTCTGGAGGCGATGGGTTTCCCGACGTCGATGTTCACCCCGATCTTTGCGCTGTCGCGCACCGTGGGCTGGATTTCGCAGTGGAAAGAAATGCTGGATGATCCGCAGAACAAGATCGGCCGCCCCCGTCAGCTCTATCGGGGTGAAACCGAGCGCGATTATGTGGACATCGAAAACCGCTGATTGCTGCGGCAATTGCAGAAATAGAAAAGCGCCCCCAGGTGACCGGGGGCGCTTTTGCTTTTGGTGGTTGTGCATTTGGCCGGGGCGGGAGCCTCCGGCGGGGATATTTCAGGTCAGATGAAAGCGCAGGCCAGCGCGACCGATGCGCAACATCACGAGGCCGCGTCACATGTGCAGGGCACGGCCAAAGGCGTCGAGCACGCTTTCATGCATCATTTCGCTGAGGGTTGGATGCGGGAAGACCGTGTTCATCAGATCCTCTTCCGTGGTTTCCAGCTGACGCCCGACGACGTAGCCCTGGATCAATTCGGTGACTTCGGCGCCGATCATATGCGCGCCAAGCAGCGCGCCGGTTTTGGCATCGAATATGGTTTTGACCAGCCCCTCGGGTTCGCCAAGCGCGATCGCCTTGCCGTTGCCGATAAAGGGAAACCGCCCGACGCGTATGTCATGGCCGGCCTCTTTGGCCTGATCCTCGGTCAGACCGACCGAGGCGATCTGCGGCTGGCAATAGGTGCAGCCGGCAATGGCGTTCGGGTCTACCGCATGCGGTTTTTGGCCCGCGATCAGCTCGGCGACCATCACCCCCTCGTGTGAGGCTTTGTGCGCCAGCCACGGCGCGCCTGCGAGATCGCCAATCGCATAAAGCCCCTCAACCCCGGTGCGGCAGTATCTGTCGACCACCACATGGGTTTTTTCGACCTTCGCGCCAAGCGCTTCGAGACCGAGATCCTCGGTATTGCCAACAATTCCGACCGCGAGGATCACGCTATCGAATGTTTCCTCGGTGACCTTGCCCTTGGTTTCGATATGGGCGGTTACCTGTCCGTTGCCGCGATCAAGCTTTTTGACCATGGTGTTTTCGCGGATCGTCATGCCCTGTTTTTTAAAGGCCTTTTTGGCCAGGCCTGAGATTTCGGCGTCTTCGACCGGCAGGATGCGATCCATCACCTCGACCACGGTCGTGTCGGCGCCAAGGGTATTGTAGAAACTGGCGAATTCGATGCCTATCGCGCCAGAGCCGATCACCAGCAGTTTTTTCGGCATTCTGGGCGGGGTCAAGGCGTGTTTGTAGGTCCAGACCAGATCGCCGTCGGCCTCGAACCCTGGCAATTCGCGGGCCCGCGCGCCTGTGGCGAGGACGATGTGTTTTGCCGTGATCTCCTTGACCTCTGTGTCGGTCGCAACAGAGACCCGGCCCGGTGCAGAAATCTTTGCCCGGCCCATAAAGGTTGTGATCTTGTTCTTTTTCATCAGATGGCCGATGCCGGCGTTCAGCTGTGCCGCGACCCCGCGCGAGCGTTTGACAACCGCGTCCAGATCATAATGGACCGCATCCGCGCCAAGACCATAGGCCCCGGCATTCTGCATCAGGTGATAAACCTCGGAGGAGCGCAGCAGCGCCTTGGTCGGGATGCAGCCCCAGTTGAGGCAAATGCCGCCCATATGTTCGCGTTCGACGATCGCGACCTTCAGCCCCAGTTGCGCGCCGCGTATGGCGGCCACATAGCCCCCCGGCCCCGCACCGATCACAATCATATCAAAGCTTTGCGTTGCCATGGTCAACCTCCCTGTCAATGTCAGGAAAGGCTAACCGATGCCCCCGCAAGCATCAATGCACGCTGCAATCGACGGGCGATATTGCCGCCGACCTCAGCTGGCTTTCTGCAAATTCTGCAGCGTTTCGCCATAGCCGCCATTGGACATGAAATCCTGCTCTGGTGCGGTGTCATGGCGGGCCAAGGCGGCATTGCGATACGGAAACCGGCCGAATTTGCGGATAATTTCACGATGAACCCGCGCATGCAGCAGATTGCCGTCGGCCTCTGGCATCCGTTCCTGCATCAACCGCACACAGCGGTCCTGATCACAGAGGTTTTCCGAATGCATCAGTGGCAAATAAAAGAATTGCCGTGCCGGGGCGTCGATCTTTTGGTCATAGCCTTTGGAGATCGCGCTTTTGGCGGCGGCCAATGCAACCCTGTCAGATTTGAACGCCATGCCAGATCCACGGAACATGTTGCGCGGAAATTGATCCATCAGGATCAGATAGGCCAACGTGCCAGAGGGATAGGTCAGCCAAAGCGCGTGCCGCCCCTCCATTGCGCCCTGCCAGACGGTTTCAAATTTCTCGCGAATTTGCGTGTCGAGCGCATCACTGGCCTGATACCAACCGGCGGGGCCAATTTCATCCAGCCAGAATGCCAGAATTTCATCGGGTTCAACCATCTCTGGTCTCCTTGCAACTGTCCCCCAGTAAAATCATTTTTACAAAACCTTTACTGAAAAGAAACATCACGAATTGCGACAAAGTTAACAATTTACGGGGTTTGCTCGGATTCCTCGGCTTCATCGGCTGCAAATTCCTGGGCAAATTCAACCGCAACCGGCGTGGCGGTTGGGGTCACCGGCGCATAGCTTGTGGTGGTGACATGTTGATTGGATGGCCGCACCAAGGCCCGGTAACCGGCATATCCCGCCAGCGCAAAGGTCAAGATCGCGATATAAAGGAAATAGCCCGGAGGCCCGAAAAACCCCATCGCCCAACCGGTGATCAGCGGGCCGGAAATGGCGCCAACACCATTGATGAAAATCATCCCGCCCGAGGCTGCGGCCATATCCTCCAGCTCCAGAAAGTCATTGGTATAGGCCAAAAGCAGCGAATAAAGCGGGTTTGACATGCCGCCGATGATCAGGGCGGACATCAGCAAGGCGACAAAGACATGCCCCGCGATCATGCCCAGCACCGCGCCGGTGCCACAGACCGCCGCCGCAATCAGGATCAGCATCCGCCGGTCCATCCGGTCCGACAACCAGCCCAGCGGATATTGCACCACCAAGGCCCCGATATAAAACGCCGACACAAACATCGAGATCTGGCCAAGCCCCAAACCGGCCTCCGCGCCATAAACGGCGGCCATGCCAAATTGTGATGCAAACACCCCGCCCAGCAGGAACATACCGACACAGCCCAGCGGTGAAATGCCATAAAGCGCCTTCAGGCTGAGCGGTTTGGTGGTGCCAAACGACGGTGTTGGTGAAATCGACAACAAGATCGGCGCAAAAGACACCGAAACCAGAACCGAGATAATCACAAACAGGGTAAAGCCGGATGGATCAGCCACCAGCAGAAGCCCCTGCGCGATGACAATCCCCAGCACCTGAACAATCATATAGGCCGACAGCGTCTGACCGCGTGTTTCGTTGCTCGAGGCATTGTTCAGCCAGCTTTCGGCGGTGACATACACACCGGAAAAGCAAAACCCGATGATCACCCGACCAATCGTCCAGGCAATCGGATCGGTCAGCGTCGGATAGAGGATCAGCACCGCAGAGATAAAAGAGCCCAACGCCGCAAAGACCCGCACATGGCCGACCCGGCGGATCATTTCCGGCGCAAGCCGCGATCCGCCAAGAAAGCCGACGAAATAAGCCGACATGATGATCGACATTTCCAGCGTGCTGAAACCTTCGATCTGGCCCCGCACACCCAACAATGTCCCCTGAAGCCCGTTCCCGACCATCAGCAGCAGCATGCCCAACAACAGCGCCCAGGCATTTGAAATCACGGTTTTCATGCAGAAATCCTTTGCTGCGCTGTTTCTACGACGCGTATTGCGCATGTGCTGGCCGCTTTGCGATTCGGGTCGCGGCCTGAACAAACGCCTTTCACGGGTGCGTCACGGGATCAAGAGCGAGGCATCCCCATAGGAAAAAAACCGGTAATTCCGCCGAATGGCATGGTCATAGATCGCAAGAATCCGGTCCCGCCCGATCAGCGCCGAAACCAGCATCATCAATGTCGACCTTGGCAGGTGAAAATTGGTCATCAGCGCATCGGTGACGCGAAAGGTAAAACCGGGATAGATGAAAATATCGGTCTCCCCCTGCCAGGGTTGAATGGCACCGCTGTCGCGCGCGGCGGTTTCGATCAGCCGCAACGCTGTGGTTCCAACCGGGATCACCCGGCCACCGGCGGCCTTGGTGGCGGCAATCTCTGCGGCGGCGGTATCGCTGACCTCGCCCCATTCGGCATGCATCTTGTGGGTCGTGACATCATCGACCTTGACCGGCAGGAAGGTGCCCGCGCCGACATGCAGCGTGACCTTGGTGAATTCCACGCCTTTGGCGCGCAACGTGGCCAAGAGCGCATCATCGAAATGCAGCGACGCCGTGGGCGCGGCAACCGCGCCTGTGCGCGCCGCCCAAACCGTCTGATAATCTTCGACGTCCTGTTCATCCGCCGGGCGCAGCGCCTCGATATAGGGTGGCAGGGGCATGGCACCCGCCGCCGCAAGCGCGGCGTCAAAATCATCGCCAATCAGGTTGAACCGCAAATGCCCCTGCCCGTCGGCCCGCCCCTCCATCACCGCAGACAGCGTTTCGGAAAACCGGATCTCCTCGCCATCGGCAAGCTTTTTCAACGGTTTGATCAGCGCCGACCATGTGCCATCGGCACGTGGTTCCAACAGGGTGACGCCAATCCGCGCTTCGGTCACGCCCTGGGCGCTTTCGCGACGCCGCAGACCGGACAGGCGCGCCGGGATCACCTTGGTGTCGTTAAGCACCAATCGGTCGCCGGGGCGCAGCCAATCCGGCAAATCGCCGACCGTCGCATCGGTGATGGCACCGGCCTCGGCCACCAACAATCGGGCAGAGCTGCGGGGACGTGCGGGGCGGGTGGCGATCCGCTCTTGTGGCAGATCGAAATCGAAATCGGAAAGTTGCATGATGTCTATTGCTGTACCTTGGGCGGTGGGCGGCGGAATATCTCGCGGAACATGCCGGGTGTCAAAGCGGAAAGCGGATTGACCTGAATGCGGGGATTGTCCGATTTGCCCTTGAGGTTGAAATTGAACCCGATCAGCCCCTCGCCCTTGCGCGAAAAGATCTGGCCGACGAAGTTCACCACATAGATCGGTGACACCACCCCCTGCATGTCCATCGTGCCGCTGCCAAGATCGTAATAGCCGTCCAGCGAAATGCCCATCGACGGGCCGGTTGCGCTGGACCGGGTCAGGATCACCTGTTTCGGGGTCAGCCGGAATCGCGCCTCGACCTCGCCAAAGGCGATGCCCTGGCCGCCTAGTTGATCCAGCAGGCCGATCACCGAAATCGCATTCAGCAATTCCGCCATCACCGGGGCGTTGCGGATGCGGGTGTCGCGAATATCCAGTTCCCCGTCAAAGGTGCCGGTCGCCCCGGTCGGCAACAGTTTCAGTACGAAACTGCCGCCCTGCACATTCTTCAACAATCCCGCATCGCGCAGCGTGCCGCCCGCGTCGTCGGATTTGATGACGAATTGGCTGCCCTTGTTTGTCGGTTCCACCGTGCCGCGCACCGGCGTGCCGCCGTTCAGCCGGGCGCTGAAATTGCCACGCATTCCGGTCTGGGTGGTGAAATCGCCGCGAAAATCGGTCAATATGATGCCATCGGAAATCTGCAACCGATCCGGTGCCAAGGTCAGCGGCGAGGTGCCGCCACCTGTTGCCGATGCGCCGCCACCGCCGCCCTTGGTCGAGGTAAACGGCGCATTGCGCATGTCGATCTTGCCGCCGCCGACCAGCACCGCCGGTGCCGCGCCAGCGCCACGCCCGGTCAGGGTCACCGGCGCATCCAGCCAGCCCCCCACCCGCAACCGCGAAATCGCCAGCGACCGCAGACCGCCGCCTTCGGCCAGCGCCAAACTGCCCTCCATATCCAGCCCCGGTGCCGACAATGACAGCCGGTCAAGCCGGGCCGGCGTGCCAAGCGTGCCATTGATCTGCAAGGCCCCTTTGGCCCCGGTCGGTTTGGACCAGCCGATCGCATCCAGTTTCAGCCCCAACCCGACAAGATCGGAGCTGAGTGAGAATTCCGGCGTCACATCTTTTTGCAGATCCATCGACAACCGACCGCTGCCCCGCCCCGACAAGGATCCTGGCGGCAGGGTGATGGCAAAGGCCTCAAGGAATTCCTGCGAAATGGCAACATCGGCTTCGACCCGGCCAACGGGGTTTTCCTGCTCTGCCGCAATCGGGGTCTGCCAGAAACCGTCAAAGGGCACGCCTTCGACCGTGCCAGCCCCGGCAATGCGAAATGTCTGGTTGTCGGCAGACACCCGAAGCACATCCGCCGCCAGAACCTTGTTCGGGATCATTTCGGTGCTGATCACGTCAAACACACGGCCCTGAACCGCGAATTCAACATCGGATTTCAACACCTTCTTCTTCAGCGGCAGTTTGATCTTGCCACCAACCCGAAGCGTGCCGCTGGCCAGATCAAGTGTCTTGCCGCCCCGATCCAGCACCTCAAGCGGTTTCTGGTTCAACAGCCACAGCGCCGCCTGAATTGGGCCTTCGGCCGCAATATCGACTTCGGCGGGGCTGTCGGGAATGCGCACGTCGGGAATTGTGAACACCGTGCCGCCCGCCGCCATCTGGCCGCCCTGACCGGCCACCAAATCGCCCTTGTCAATGCTGACAACCAATCGGTGGTCTTCCAGTTGCAACAATCCAGAGGCGCCAGTGACCGGCGGCATATGTTTCATGAACTGCACACGGGCCTCGGCCACTTCGCCGCTGGCATAGAGATCGGGCTTGGTATCGCCGGGCCGGGCCCGCAGCCGCACCGCCACATTGCGCAGGGCCCCGTCCAGAACATTGTTCGAAATCCAGCTGCGGGTGCCCGGTTTGATATCGGCCGGCCAGAATTCCAGCAGCCGCCCGGGCTTGATCTCATCCGCCTGGGCCATCATCGAAATGTCCCACCCCAGCGGCAATGCCGCAATCCGCCCCCGCAGCCGCAGCGGCTGGCTTTTGTCCACCAAGGTCAACCGACCGATGCGCAACACAAACGGATTCAGCGCCAAATGAAAGTCGAGATCCGCCGACGACAGGCTGCGCGGCGCATCATAGATATCGCCGGGATTGGCACTGATCTCACTCAGCTTGACCTGCCCCTGCAAGGCCGACGGCAGCCCCGCCGTCACGTTTTCCAATACGGCAGAGCCCTCGCCCTTGGCGTTGACCCATTCGCTGACCACTTCGAATTCGGAAAACCGCAAGGTGTCTTCCTGCGGATCATAGGTGAAAAATGCCCGCGCGTCGGAAAACGGGATCGGGCGGGTGGCATCAGTCGGCTGGACCACCCCGGCGCCAATGCCCAGCGTGGCCGACAACGGTCCCAAGGCACCATCTTCGTTAAAGGAGGTGCGCAAAGCCCCGGAAATCGGCGCGCGCAACACCCCAAGCCAGGCCAGCGCGGCGCTTTGGCTGGCAATGTCGCCGGAAAACACATCCGTCACCGCCACCCCAAGGCTGACCGCGTTGGACCCGATGGCGCTTTCGCCAAAGATTTCCAGCGTCGACGCATAGGACCGCCCGCTCAGCAGAGCGAAATCACCACGCAGTTGCAGGATTTCATTTTCGCGGCTGAGATCGAGATGCCCGCCATCCACCGTCCAGGATTGCCCCGCCCGCGCATCCTGATAGGCCAATGTCACCGCATTGACGTCAACGGTTCGCAAGGCAGAGAACCGGGGCTGAAATACGATTTCATCAATCTGCGCAATCAGCCCGTTGACGCCAAGCCCGGTCTGCCCCAACCCATCCCCAAACGCGAGATCGAATTCCCCCGTCGGGGTTCGGTTCAGCTGAAGGAACACACCAGACACAGAGACCGAACTCGGCTGGATCTGGCCCTGCAACAGCGACCGACGCGCAAAGGCAATGCCGACCTGCGACACTTCCAACAGCTTGCGATCATTCGCTCCATCATACAATTCCACATTGGACAGCGCGATTTCCGGCCGCAGATCCGGTTGCACAAACAGCGTCATATCGGAAAAGCTGAGCGCATATCCCGGCATCTGTTCCGCCAGCCGCGCGGCAATTTCCTGGCGCAGCCAATCGGGCGCGCGCAGCGGTTTGCCCAGGAGCGACCAGCCAATCACCGCAAGGATCGCCACCGCCAGCGACATTGTCGCAATCAGCCATATCCCGGCCCGCGCCGCCCGGGCGCGACGGCGTCCGCGGGGCCTACCCCGATCCTTGGCGGGCGTGTCGGCGTCCGGGTCCGGCACGTCATCTGCTTTGGTCGCGTTACTCACCTGTGGTCGTATTCTCCCGACGAAAGCGCCCTGGTATTTGACAAACAGCCATTTTTCTGGCCTCCCATGCTCTCATATTGCGAAGTGTGCCGACAACCAAGGGATAGCAGATCATATGACCCAAAGAGTCATTCAAACCGGCGAAAGCGTGCCGGAAATCGCCCTGCCACGTGATGGTGGCAACGTCATTTCCCTGCAAGGGCTGCGCCCGTCGCCGGTGGTTCTGTTCTTTTATCCCCGCGATCTAACGTCTGGTTGCACCAAAGAGGCGATCGCCTTTTCCCAATTGCGCGCGGAATTCGACGCGCTTGGCGCCAAGGTTTTCGGCATTTCCAAGGATACGGTGGCCAGCCACGACAAATTCGTCGCCAAACACGATCTGACGGTTCCGCTGCTGTCCGATGCAGAGGGCGACATCGCCGAACAATTTGGCGTGTGGCAGGAAAAGAAGATGTACGGCAAAACCTTCTTTGGCATTGTCCGCTCCACCTTTTTGATCGACGGCGCGGGGGTGCTGGTGCGCGAATGGCGCAAGGTCAAGGTCGACGGCCATGCCGAAGACGTGCTCGACGCGGTCCGCGCGCTATGAGCAAATCCCTGGCGGAGATGGCGGTAGAGGTGCTGACCACCGCAGATGGCCGTGAAAAAACCCGTCTGTCGCGCGCACATGCGCAAACCTGGTTTGCAGCACGCGCCACCGGAACGGCGTTGACCGTCGGCCATGCCACGCCGCCATTGCGACCGGCCCGCCCGGACAAACCCGAACTTCTGTCGCCAAGGGATGTGCCGAAACGCAAGCCCGGCAGCCCGGCCGGGCGTATTGCGCTGCTCCATGCGGTTGCACATATCGAATTGAATGCGGTGGATCTGCATTGGGATCTTCTGGCGCGTTTTACCGACACCGACATGCCGATGGGATTCTATGACGATTGGGTCAAGGCCGCGGATGAGGAATCGAAACATTTCAATCTGGTCTCCGATTGTCTGGAGGCCGCAGGCAGTTTCTATGGCGCCCTGCCCGCCCATGCCGGCATGTGGCGCGCGGCCGAAGACACGGTCGACGACATCCTTGGCCGGTTGGCGGTGGTGCCCATGGTGCTTGAGGCGCGTGGATTGGACGTAACCCCCGGCATGATCGAAATCTTTCGCAACGCCAAAGTCACCCAGGCCGTTGACGCGCTGGAGGTGATTTACGGCGAAGAGGTCGCGCATGTGGCCTATGGATCGAAATGGTTCCACTTCTTGTGCGGCCGTCACAATCTTGATCCAAAAGAGGTGTTTCACCAGCTGGTCACAAAGTATTTCAAAGGCCCGCTAAAGCCCCCCTTCAACGAAGAAAAGCGCGCCGAAGCCGGGCTGCCGCCGGATTTCTATTGGCCACTGACAGAAGAAATCAACACCAAGCCCCCAGCGTCCTGAGCAACAATCGCCCAAAATTAACCACGTTATCTCGTGCAAACCCTTCGATTGTCGGCGATTTTTCGCGCATCGGCGGGTTTCGGCGGGACATTGCCGAATCAAAACAATTGCAAACTTGCACCAATGTTTCTGTCTGGTTAAGGAAACTGCGGGGACAGGTGCCGCGCGACTACGCACCGTGACTGGAAGAACAATACAAGGGGCGGCTGCGGTGCGGACACGGCTGGCAATCAAAATTCACGCGGTGCTGGAAAAGTTTTTTCCCGAACGGCGCGTATTCCTGAGATCTGATACGGACACTCGCTTTATCCGTCTTCGGTCGGAAACCCAGTTGATTGCTTTTACCGGCAGTGCACTTCTGGTTGGATGGACCATCATTGCAACCGCGATCCTGTTGATGGATTCCATCGGCGCCGGCAATTTCCGCGAACAGGCCAAGCGCGAACAGATGACATATATGTCACGGCTGAACGCGCTGAGCCTTGAACGCGATTCCCGCGCGGCAGATGCGGTCGCGGCACAACAGCGGTTCAATTCGGCGCTGGAACGTATTTCCGTGATGCAATCGGAGCTTCTTAATTCCGAAGTGCGCCGTCGCGAACTGGAAACCGGCATCGAGGTGATTCAAACCACGCTGCGCGACACGATGACCAAGAAAAAGGGCATCGAAGCCGAATACGCCGAGTTGCAAACTGCGGTTGAGGCTGGCGGCGCCCTGCCCGGTCAATCGGATATGGCGGATGGCGACACCGTTGATCTGCTGGCCACTGCGCTGGAACGCACGGCACAGGAACGCGACAAAGTGGTCGCAGACGCCCAGGATGCGCTTGTCGCTGCTGACAACATGGCCGCTGAACTGCGCCAGATGGAAGAAAAGAACGACGCGATTTTCCGCCAGCTTGAAGAAGCGATGACCATTTCCGTGTCGCCGTTGGACAAGATGTTCAAAGCCGCCGGCATGAACCCCGATACCATTCTTGACAAGGTGCGCGCCGGATACTCTGGCCAGGGCGGGCCGTTGATGCCGCTCAGCTTCTCGACCAAGGGTGAACAGCCTGCGGCAGAAACCCTGCGCGCCAATCGCATCCTGAACCAGATGGACCGGCTGAACCTCTATCGGATCGCCGCATCCAAGGCACCGTTTGCCTCGCCGCTGAAAGATGCCTATCGCTTCACCTCGGGCTTTGGCTATCGCTGGGGTCGTCTGCATGCCGGGGCGGATTTCGCCGGCTCTCATGGCACGCCGATCTATGCCACCGCCGATGGCATCGTGGTGCATTCGGACTGGCAGTCCGGTTATGGCAAATTGGTTAAAATTCAGCACGAATTCGGAATTGAAACCCGTTACGCCCATATGTCGAAAATCCGCGTGAAGAAGGGCCAAAGGGTCTCGCGCGGGGATCGTATCGGTGATATGGGAAACACAGGACGCTCAACCGGCACACATTTGCACTATGAGGTGCGTGTCGGCGGAAAAGCCGTCAATCCAATGATATATCTTAAGGCAGCTAAAGATGTTTTCTAAGAGCAAGATCAACGAGCCCGGTCATAAAGCAGACGACGCTGCATCCACCGCAGCAGCCGATGCCAAAAAACCGATGATGCCGGCCCAGCCGGAATACAAACCGTCGACCGCCCCCAAGGCGAAGCCGCCCGCATCGGTTCTGTCATCGGATCTGCACGTTGTGGGCAACATGAAAACCACCGGCGACATCCAGGTCGAAGGCACCGTCGAAGGTGACATCCGGGCGCATTTGCTGACCATCGGTGAAACCGCAACCATCAAAGGCGAATGTGTCGCTGATGACGTGGTGGTCAATGGCCGTATTGTGGGCCGTGTCCGTGGTTTGAAAGTGCGCCTGACCGCAACCGCGCGGGTCGAAGGTGACATCATCCACAAGACCATCGCAATCGAATCCGGCGCCCATTTCGAAGGCTCGGTGCAGCGTCAGGATGATCCGCTGAACGCCAAGGGCAAGGCCCCTGTTCCGCGTCCCGCCGGCGCAGAATAAACCACCCGCTAAAAACAGATCGAAGGCCCCGCAATTTGCGGGGTTTTTTCGTTTCAGGGCCATCGTATTGGTTCATTGCGGCGGCATTCCCCCCGCTGCGCCGCCCGGTTGCACCGTTCCTGGGCAGATTGGCAAATCTGGCGGAATTTGCCGGTTTTGTGCGGGATATCACACTTTCTTTTTCACCCGGCATGTATGTATAAATTAGTGTCAACCCATTGTTGGCGTTACATTCTTTGTCTGGAAACCACATGACTCACTCAATTTTTTCACTTGGTGCAACTCTTGCGATTATCGGCTCTTCGGCTTTGGCCTCTGGGGCGACACATGCCGTTTCGGACGCGGTGATCGCAGAACAACGCGCCGCATTGGCCGCCGCCACCGATGGCAAGGGCTTTGGCCCGCAATCGCCGCGCGATATCGATTCCCCGGCCGGTTCGAACAGCCGCGCCTTTGGCGCCGCGCCCGCAGCAAGTGAAATGGCGCTTTGCGATATCCATTTCCATGAAAACGCAGAACACAAAGGCGGCCAGTTCACAAATTACGCCGGCAATGGCGATGGCGAGGGCTATGGCACCGGGTTCCAATTCACCGGAACATTGACCGAAGAAGAACTGGCACCGATCGGCATGGAAATTGGCAAGACCGAGCATGGCGATCTGGTGCCCGGCGACACCATCGAAATCCACTTTGTGCATTCCACCGCGCAGGCCACATTGGGCAACAGCCTGGGCACCTGCCTCACCGACTCTATCGGCAACCCCCAGTTGCGGGTCGAAACCGTTGTTGGCGTTCTGGTGGCCACGGGCGGTGCGGATTTCACCGAAATGGCCGACATTCAAATGATCAACGGGCTGAACCAGGTACCGAACCTGCCGACCGATCTGGGCGATCCGGTTGTCTATGACGGTTCGACAACCGGTCCGGGCTATAACAAAAAAGGCTCGCCCTACCAGGTCACGTGGAGCGTTCGTCCCCAAGTCGCCAAGATCAATCTGAAATCGGTTGGCGCATGGCTCGACGATAATCCATTTTCGGAAAATCATGCCCATGGCGTGCGCAATCTGGTGACCAATCCGGATCTGCTGTCCGAAATCGACTGATCCGAAAGGATCACTTCGGGTGGGGCGCAATCCCCACCCGGTTTGCTGGTATCTACCCCGCCCGCGCCTACAAAAGGTCGCAGGCATCGCTTGCTAAAACGGGCTTTTCCAGCGCATTCAATTCCCACATAAAACACGCATGCGTGATCGTATCACCCCCTTGGTGTTCAGCCTGCTGATCGTCTGTATTCTTGCGGTGTCCAGCGTGACATCCGCCGGTCTGCTGGCACCTGACCGCAATGATGCGGCATTGGCCGAGGCGACAGCGATCTTTGGCGCGCTGCCGGGGGATTACTGCGGCACAGAGGGCCATCACGAGCACAATTGCCCCTATTGCAACCTGTTGCCGACGGCACCGACCACGGATTTGCCGTCGCTCACGGCGGTTCTGACACCGCATTCTGCGTGGCAAATGCTTGCGGATTTGACCCGCAAGGCCCAGGCCCGAAATCCCCACCATTCCGCAAGAGCGCCACCGCATCGGATTTGACCCGCTGACAGTCTGAGACTTTCTGAGACCAACAGCGAAATCAAATCTCATCGACCACGGGCGGCGGGCGCATGTCGCGCCGCGTGGTTTGCGCTTTTTAACCCGACCGGCGAACCGGCGGGACTTTCCGGGATATTTTCATGTCTGAAACCACCAAACGCGCAGCGTCATCTGCCCTCTACCGCGCCATTTGGCGCTGGCACTTCATTGCGGGATTGCTGATCCTGCCCTTTGTTCTGATCCTTGCGGTCACCGGCGGCATTTACCTCTTCAAGGATGAAATCAACGACGCGGCTTATGCCAAGCTTCGGTTTGTCACGCCCACCGGCGCAGCGATGTTGGCGCCCTCGGCCCTCAGCGCTGCGGCCCTGAGCGAATTCCCCGGCACGATCAAAGCCTATGCGCCCCCCGCCGCAGAAGACCGGGCGGCACAGGTCAAGGTTCAGGCGGAAAACGGCATCACCGACACCATTTTTGTGAACCCTTATGATGCCAGCGTGATCGGCAGCCTGTGGGATGCGGGGGCGGCAGGCAGCACGCCAATGTATGTGGTGCGCAAGCTGCACTCGCTGGAATATGTCGGCTGGTTCGGCAATCGCCTGATCGAAGGCGCGGCCGGATGGATGGTGTTACTTGTGGGCAGCGGGATCTTCCTGTGGTGGCCACGGGGCCGCAAGCTGGGCACCACAACGATCAAGGCGACGCGCGGGCGGCCATGGTGGCGCGATCTTCATGCGGTGACCGGGATCTATACCGGTGCCTTCATTGTCTTTCTCGCGATGACCGGGTTGCCGTGGTCTACGGTCTGGGGCGGCAAATTCTATGATTATGCCTATTCCCTTGGGCTTGGGATGCCGGATGGCTATTGGTCCCATGTGCCGAAATCCACCGTGCCCACCGGCGACGTGGTCGATCACGCGCCGTGGATCATGGAAAAACAGCCCCTGCCGCTGTCTTCGGCGCACTCTGGCGTTCCGGTTGGATTGGATCAGATCATACAAACGGTCGAAGATCGCGGCATTGTGCCGGGATATGCCGTGTCGATGCCACGCGGCGATCAGGGGGTTTTCACCGCCTCGGTCTATCCCGATGACATTACATATGAGCGGGTGATCCACCTCGATCAATATACCGGCGCGGTGCTTTATGATGCGGGTTTGGCCGATCTTGGCACCCTGGGGCGCTGGGCCGAATGGGGGATCAGCGTGCACATGGGACAGGAATTCGGGCGGATCAATCAGGTCGTTTTGTTGCTGGCCTGCCTTGCCATGGTGGCGCTTTGCGTCTCGGCGGCGGTAATGTGGTGGAAACGCCGCCCCGTGGGCAAGATCGCTGCGCCCTCTCTGCCGTTGGATTGGCGTATCCCGCGCACCCTGTTGCTGATGGCCGTGGCGGCGGGCGTGTTCTTTCCGCTGGTTGGTCTGTCGATGCTGGTGATTGTCGCGGTTGAACTGGTGATCCATGTCACCGGGCGAGGCCGGCGCATGCAAAGCGCCTGAGCAAGTCCCCGAAACCGGGGCGATGTCCGGGAATTGCGCCGGGCATCGCCATATTGGCGCAATTACGCCTCCAGCTCTGCATCCCAATACAGGAAATCAACCCAGCTTTCATGCAGGTGATTGGGCGGAAACCGGCGTCCCATATTGCGCAGCTCTTCGGCGCCGGGCTGGCGCGGCGGTTTGCGCAGGGCCATTCCCGCCCGTGTCAGTGATTTCGACCCTTTGCGCAGGTTGCACGGCGCACAGGCCGCAACCACGTTCTGCCAGCTTGTGACCCCGCCTGCCGCGCGCGGCACCACATGGTCAAAGGTCAATTCGCTCTTTGCGCCGCAGTATTGGCAGCGAAATTCGTCCCGTAAAAAAAGATTAAAGCGCGTGAAGGCCACGCGCTTTTGAGGTTTTACATAATCTTTCAGAACAACCACACTGGGAATTCTGATGATGGTAGAGGGGCTTCGGACCTCGTGGTCATATTCGGCCACGATATCCACCCGGTCCAGCCAGGCCGCCTTGACCGCATCCTGCCAGGGCCATAGCGACAGCGGATAGTAAGACAAAGGCCGATAATCGGCATTGAGCACCAGAGCCGGGTATTGTTTCAGCGCCGAGGGCTCTCTGACAAAGTCCGTTCTGAATTCACCGTCCATCTTATCTCACGTCCTTCCACTCACCTCAAAAACGTGCCGGCCGCACTCCTGCGGGTGCCCATGGTCATCGCCACTATATATCGCGTTCCCAATCAGGCAAGCCTCTAGAATTGGCCCCATACAGGCAGGCCTAAGACAATTTCGTAACGGCCACATGACGTCTGCAAGATTGGTCATTTTCCGGCGGTCAACTGACCCTGATCGTCCACAGCAATACACAGAAGTTGAGTGTCGTTTTCCAGGAATTCAAGTTATATCGCACCGCTTTTGCCCCGATTGGCAAAGCTGGGGTTCAAAGTGCTGAAATTCGTGCCAAATTTGCGCGCCCACAGCGACCGGCATGTCGGCAACCGTGCCGAACCATCGCGGGACGCATCCGCCGGCAAAAGATAATTGATGCCCTGATAAGACCGGCCATGGCCGGCATAGAAAAACACGATGTCGTCGTCGGGGCCGATGGACTCAAGGAAATTCGACAGCGCCTGATCTGTGTCGGCTTCACCCGGATCCTGATGATGGCTGTCGAGAATAATCGGGACAAATCTGACCGTCACGAGGCACCCCTGTCGCAGAAAGCCCGGATCATCTCAGATTGCCATGGTCAAGGGCAAGCGTTTCGGCGCGTGCCGCCGAAACGTGATCTGTCATTGCGGTTGCGGCGCGGGGATCAGAACCCGCATTTGTCCCGCAAAAACGCCAGCGACACGCCCAGCCCATCGGGGTCGATGCCATGGGCCGTGCCCTTCATGATATGGGCAAAAACCTCTTTGAAACCGGCCTGTTGCAGCGCCTCTGCCGCTTCGGGCAGCGATTGCGGCGGCACCACGTCGTCCTGATCACCATGCACCAGCAGGATCGCAGGAAAGCTCACGGCCTCATCCTCCAGCAATTCCGGCGCCAGCAACCGCCCGGAAAACCCGACCAGACCGGCCACCGCATCTTCGCGGCGTGGGGCCACATGCAGGGCGATCATCGTGCCCTGGGAAAAACCGAACAGCGCGACCTGTTCCGGCAGCACATCTTCGTCCACCATGACGGAATCAAGATAGGCATTCAGATCCTCTGCCGCCCGCGCCATGCCGGATTCAGCTTCTTCTTGCGATGATCCGTCGATCCAGGGGATTGGAAACCACTGAAATCCCATCGGGGCCCCGGCGCAATCTTCGGGCGCATCCGGCGCCAGGAACAGCGTGTCCGGCAGATGTTCCGCCAAAGGATCAGCCAGCCCCAAAAGGTCAGCCCCATTGGCGCCATAGCCATGCAAGAACACCACAATCGAGCGGGTTTCACCCGAGACGGGTTCCTTGCGGCCGGATTTCAAAACACGTGTCATCGAATACCTTCCCTGTCCTTGGCATGTCTGTAGTAGGCCCAGAGCGCACGCGCCGCAACCGACCTCCAAGGCGCCCAATCAAGCGACATGTCCCGCAACGCGCGCTCTTTCGGGCGCTCTGGCAAATCGAACAACAGGCGCGCGGCCTCTTGCAGCGCCAGATCGCCGGGGGCAAAGACATCCGCCCGCCCAAGCGAGAACATGGCATAGATTTCCGCCGTCCAGGCGCCAATGCCCTTGACCGCCACCAACCGGGCGATGACATCCTCTGTCGGGGCCACGCGCAGGGCGTCAAAGTCGATCCCGGCTGCGGCCAGCGCATGCGCATAGGCGGCCTTTTGTCGACTGAGGCCAAGGTCGCGCAACGCCTGTTCGTCAACAGCGGCGATCGCAGTCGCGCTAGTCATCCCGGCCTCCTGCAACCGGGTCCAGATCGCATTGGCCGAGGCCACAGATACCTGCTGGCTGACAATTGCGCTCAGCAACTGGGCAAATCCATCTGGCCTGCGCCGCAATGGCAATGGGCAACAGGCGTCCAGCGCGGTCACAAACCGTGGATCGGCCGCGCGCAGCCAGTCAACACCTTCGGCGACACAGGCATCGGTTTCAATGATCCGCCCGACGTCCCCGTTTGATCCAGCCCCGTTTAGTCCAGCCCTGCTTAATCCAGCCCGGTTTAATCCAGCCATTCCGACACCTTTTTCATTGCGCTGGCAACATCGCGCACCACCACGGCATCCGGCAGTTTCGGCCGGTCGATCATGCCCACCCGAAGCCCCAGATTGCGTGCGGCCTGAAGCTTGGGCCAGCCGCCCGGCCCGCCGGCATTGCGCAGGATCACCCAATCAATACGCAATTGCCGCAGCAGGGCCATTTCCTGTGCCACACCAAAGGGGGCCGCGCCCTTCAGGAACCGGCCCCGTGGCAGGGGAAAGACATCATTGTGGTCGCTGATCTGGCGGCAATAGATGTAACAGCCGTTGAGGCAGGCAAACCGTTTGAGCCCTTCGCGCCCGGTGCCCAGAAACACCCGCGCCCCCGGCGCCACATGATGGCGTGCATCCCTGTCACGCCGCAAAGCCACCCAATGGTCCCGCCGCCCGGGACGCCAGGGCGCGCGTTCCAGCCGCAGCACCCTGATCCCGGCAACCCTGGCCGCCTCTGCCGCAATCTGCGATGCCCGCCAATCATTGGGATGAGAGGCATCAATCAAAAGCCGAATGCCGTGCCCCAACCGCTCTGCCAGACCTGCGGCTGTGAAGGGCTGCGGTGCAACGGCAATCGGCCAGCTTCGCGGCATGCGTTCCGGATCGGGCAAGATGACACTGGCCCGCCCCGTGATCCGCAACGCCATCGCACGCGCTTCGGCAGCGCCGCCGATCAACAAGATATCTTTGCCAGCCCCAAACATGGCAAAGATCTAGCGCAGACCCGGCCTGCTTGCACCCCACTTATCGCGCCATTGCGACCAGATGCACACTGGGATGTGCAGGAATGTGGTCTTGCTGTCGCCGCGCGCCGTCTATACCGATTTCGCCATGAGCGATACACTCCCCCACACCCCCGCCGCGCCGGACACCCGCGCCAAACGCAATGTATTTGTGTTGGTGTTGGCCCAGGCCATTCTTGGCGCACAGATGCCGATGATTTTCACCATTGGCGGCTTGGCGGGGCAATCGCTGGCGTCGAACTTGTGCTTTGCGACCCTGCCGATTTCGATGATCGTGATCGGATCAATGGTCACTGCGACGCCGATATCGGCCTTCATGCAGCGCCACGGCCGCCGCGCCGGTTTCTTTATTGGCGCGCTTGGCGGGGCCCTGGGCGGGGTGATCGGGGCCTATGGTCTTTATCTGCAAAGCTTTCCGATCTTTTTGATCGGCTCGTTCCTGACCGGGGTTTACATGTCAGCGCAGGGTTTTTACCGCTTTGCCGCCGCAGATACCGCCACGGATGATTTTCGCCCCAAGGCGATTTCCTATGTCATGGCCGGTGGTCTGGCCTCGGCGATCATTGGTCCGCAACTGGTGAAGATGACCGCCGATGCCTATGTGATCCCCTTCCTTGGCACCTATGCGGCGGTGATCGCGGTCAACCTTGTCGGGGCCTTGCTGTTCCTGTTCCTCGACATTCCCAAACCGCCGACACCTTCGGCCGATGCCCCCAAGGGGCGCAGCAAATGGCAGCTGATCACAACGCCGCGGATCGCCGTAGCAGTGATCTGTGCCATGGTGTCTTATGCGCTGATGAACCTTGTCATGACCTCGACTCCGCTGGCGGTGGTTGGCTGTGGCTTTGACAAGAATTATGCCGCCGATGTGGTGACCGGGCATGTGCTGGCGATGTTTGCACCGTCGTTTTTCACCGGCCACCTGATTGCCCGTTTCGGCGCGGAACGGATTGTCGCCCTGGGGTTGGTGATATTGGCAACGGCGGGTGGTGTCGCCCTTTCCGGTGTCGCGCTGGAGAATTTCTTTGTCGCCTTGATCCTGTTGGGACTTGGCTGGAATTTCGGCTTTATCGGTGCGACCACAATGCTGGCCAGCGCCCATGCCCCCGAAGAACGCGGTCGCATGCAGGGGATGAACGACCTGATCGTGTTTGGCGGTGTCTCGGTGGCGTCGCTTGCCTCTGGCGGATTGATGAATTGTTCCGGTGGCACGGCCCAGGCCGGCTGGACCGCGGTGAACCTGGCGATGGCACCCTTCCTGTTGCTGGCGGGGGCGGCGCTGATCTGGCTGGTGATGCGGCCCAAAGATGCTCCGGTTTGATCTTGGGTCTGATGTGACTGGGTCTGCTGTGACTGGCGTGATGTCACTGGTTTGATGTCTCTGGCCTGATTTCACTGGCCGGATGTCACTGGCCGGATGTCACTGGCCGGATGTCACTGGCCGGATGTCACTGGCCGGATGTCACTGGACTGATGTCTCTGGCCGGATCACACGGCCAGAGCAGACAACCTGCCAAACCCCGCCTACGGGGTTTGGCCGCGCCTAAAATCCCCCGAACCAGGTGCGGCGAAGCAACAGCGCCCGTTTGCCAAAACCGGACAACCCCAACGCGCCCTCAGCCACCAGACGCGGGTCGGAAATCGCCTGTGCCAGGATCGCCTCTGCCTGCCATGTGGCGCGCAGGGGCTCTCGGACTGCGGGCATGAAATACGTGGCCTTGCCCCGCTTCAACCGGTCAAGCGCGTCCTGCGCCAGCGCCTGCACCGCCTCTGGCCGACCATCCACCAGGGGCACCCGCCCCCGCGCCTCCAGCTCTGGCACCGCAGACAGATATTGCGCCACCCCGGCACCATAGGCGATATCGCGCACCGGTGTTTCCTGGGTACAGCCAAACCACTCTGCCGCCACCCAAAGCAGATTGCCGGCAGTGGCGTCGATATAGCTGTCGAAATCAGCGCGATCCTCAAACGGATCACGCCCGATATCCCACCTGCGGGCGTCAATCAGCGCATCCAGCGGCCCGACCTGAGCGCGCCGCAACACCGTGGCCAGCGGCGTGACCACCTCATGGCGCCGCACCTTGTCACCGCCTGCAATCTCTTCCAGCGCATCGCGCCACCATTGCAGCCGCATTTCGGCAATCATCGGTTCTTCGGTCACCCAGGGCGCACGCGAGACCTCGACGTTGAAGGCATAAAGCGGAAACAGCCTTTGCCGCGCCACGACACGGGTCGACATCGTCGCCATGAACCGATCCGGGTCGCCCTTTTCGACAATCGCCGCGCAGGCCTGCCAACCGTCGACTGTCATGCGCCGGTATCGCGGATCAGCTTCCAGCGGATCGCATCCAATAGCGCCTCCATCGACGCATCAACGATGTTGGGCGACACACCCACCGTGGACCAACGCCGCCCCTTGCCATCCTCGCTGTCGATGATGACGCGGGTCACCGCCTCGGTGCCGCCCTGGGTGATGCGCACCTTGAAATCCACCAGATGCATATCGTCGATCGAGGTCTGATACTTGCCCAGATCCCGCTTCAACGCCTGTGACAAGGCGTTGACCGGCCCGCGATCATTGCCCTCGTCATCATGGCTTTCACTGACCGACAGGATCTGTTCATCGCCAATCGTCACGGCGACCACGGCCTCAGAGGCACTGACAATCTGGCCCAGCGCATTGCGCCGCCGCTCCACCGTGACCCGGTAGCGATCCAATTCGAAAAACCGATGGCTTTTCCCCAATTCGTCCCGCGCCAGCAATTCGAAACTCGCCTGCGCCCCGTCATAGGCATAGCCGTCGGTTTCGCGTGCCTTGACCCGTTCAAGGATACGACCCAGCGCCGGATCGCCCTTCTCCACCGCCAGCCCGGCATCGGCCAAACGCTGGCGCAGGTTCGACTGCCCCGCCTGGTTCGACATCGGAATGACGCGTTCATTGCCCACCAGCGACGGCTCGATATGCTCATAGGTCGCCGGATCTTTCAGGATCGCACTGGCGTGCAAACCGGCCTTATGCGCAAAGGCCGACGCCCCGACATAGGCCGCTTGCCGCATCGGCACCCGGTTCAGGATCTCGTCCAGCATCCGGCTGATCCGCAACAACCCCGACAACGCCTCGCGCTTCACCCCGATCTCGTAATCGCTGGCAAAAGGTTCCTTCAACAGCAAGGTCGGGATCAGGGTCGTCAGATTGGCATTGCCACAACGTTCGCCCAATCCGTTCAACGTGCCCTGCACCTGGCGCGCACCGGCCTCGATCGCCGCCAAGGTGCCCGCCACCGCATTTTCGGTGTCGTTATGGGTGTGAATTCCCAATGCGCCGCCGGGAATACCCGAGGCAATCACCTCGCGCACAATTCCGCCAATCTCCCCCGGCAGCGTGCCCCCATTGGTGTCACACAGCACAACCCAACGCGCCCCCGCATCCAGCGCCGCGCGCAGGGTCTCCAGCGCATATTCCGGGTCGGACTTGTAACCGTCAAAGAAATGTTCGGCATCAAACAATGCCTCACGTCCATTCGCGGTGATATGCGCAATCGACCGCGAGATATTCTCGGTGTTCTCGGCATTGCTGATCCCCAGCGCCGCCTTCACATGATAAACATGCGCCTTGCCCACCAGACACACCGCACTGGTGCCGGCATTCATCACCGCCGCCAGCACATCGTCATTCTCGGCGCTGATACCTGCGCGCTTGGTCATGCCAAAGGCCGTCACCTTGGCCCGCGTCTTGGGGGCCGTATCAAAAAACGCGCTGTCTGTCGGGTTCGCACCGGGCCAGCCGCCTTCGATGTAATCAATCCCCAAACCGTCCAGCGCCTCGGCAATCCGCACCTTTTCAGCGGTGGAAAACTGCACGCCCTGGGTCTGCTGCCCATCGCGCAAGGTGGTGTCATAAAGATAAAGCCGCTCAGCCATGACTGTGCCCCTTGCTTCTTCTGTTCAAAAATATCCTCGGGGGGAGTCTGCATCCGCAGACGGGTTCAATTTGTCTGCATCCGCAGACGGGGGGCCGACAGCCCCCCTTGCAACATCCGCCAGACATCACAATGCCTCCAACTTGGCGGCGTCAAACCCCGGACCGGGCACCAATTCGACCCCGGCCTTGCTCATCCGCACCTCGACACCGGCGGCAATCAGCGCCTGTTTCATCGCATCCACACCGGAAAAATCTTTATTTTCCATCGCTTTGGCCCGCGTTTCATTGAACCGTGTCACATAATCCGACAGATCCACCGCAACACGGTCCCAACCGCCCAGATCCTCGCCCAACAACCCGAGCAGCGCCGCCCCGGCCTTTAGCGCCGGGGCCTCTCCGGCCGTGGCAAGCCGGTGCAATTCGGCAATCGCACCCGCCGTGTTCAGATCATTGGCCACCGCAGCCAAGACCGCCGCAGGCACATCAGAGGCCTCAACGCCCGCAACCATGCCGCGCCATTTACGCAAGACCGCTTCGGCCTCTGCGGCCTTCTTCTCGGTCCAGTCCATCGGCTTGCGGTAATGCGTCGACAGGAACACGAACCGGATCACCTCGCCCGGAACGCCCTGTTCCAGCAGATCGCGCACGGTAAAGAAATTGCCCAAGCTCTTGGACATCTTCTTGCCTTCGACCTGCAACATCTCGTTGTGCATCCAGACCTGGGCAAAATCGCCCTCAGGATGGGCGCAGCAGCTCTGGGCAATTTCGTTTTCATGATGGGGAAACATCAGATCGTTGCCGCCGCCGTGAATGTCAAACGACGCGCCCAACAGCGCAAAGGACATCGCCGAGCATTCGATATGCCAACCGGGACGTCCCCGACCCCAGGGGCTGTCCCACCCCGGCAGATCATCGCTGGACGGTTTCCACAACACGAAATCCATCGGATTGCGTTTATAGGGCGCAACCTCGACCCGCGCACCGGCGATCATGTCATCAACCGACCGCCCCGACAACGCGCCGTACTCTTTGTAGCTTTCGACCGAAAACAGCACATGACCCTCTGCCGCATAGGCATGGCCGCGCGCGATCAGATCGGCAATCATCTCGACCATCTGGGGGATATACGCCGTGGCGCGCGGCATATGTGTCGGCTCCAGCGTGCCAAGCGCGGCCATGTCATCAAGATACCATTGGCTGGTCTCTGCGGTGATTTCGGCAATCGACCGCCCGCTTTCGGCGGCACGTGCGTTGATCTTGTCATCCACGTCGGTGAAATTGCGCACATAGGTCACGTGACCCGCACCATATTCATGCCGCAACAGCCGGAACAGCACGTCGAACATGATCACATTGCGTGCATTGCCCAGATGGGCCCGGTCGTAAACCGTTGGCCCGCAAAGATAAATGCGCACGTTGTCGGGGTCGATCGGGGTGAACAGCTGCTCCCCCCGAATCTTGGTATTATGCAGTTTGATCTCGGCCATGGTCTCTCCTCGACACGCGCTGTGATGGGCGCACGAACGCTCGCGGCGGGCATAGCAAGATCAGTTCACAAAGGAAAGAAAGAGCAGGCCCGCCGAAAAATTCAGCGGGTAATGCAGCAAATGAGGGTTGCAAGCGTGCTCATGCGATCCGTTTAACACGGGTTGGCGCCCGCGCCAAGCGCGGTTTGCGCTGATCCAGCAAAGTAAGTGCCACGCCAACCGCAATCAGCCCGGCACCGCCCCATGTCAGCGGCCCGTATCGTTCCCCCAGCAGCAGCACCGCCGCCGCCATGCCGGTCGCCGCCGCGACATAGCCGATCTGGCTCAGCATCACCGGCCCGCCCAACCGTTGCAGCCGGAAAAAGGCCGGGAATGTTGCGCCGGCCACCAGAAATTGCGCCAGCGACACGCCGGGAATCTCGGCCAGGGTTTCCAGCGGGATACGCCCGTAATTGACGGTCAACACCACGGCAAAGACCACGGCGGCGGTCAGATGGCTCCAGAATGCCAACACCACCGGTTCGCCGCCTTCGGGCCAATCCAGCGTGCGATAGACATTGCCGATCGCCAGGATCACCGGAATGCCAAGCGCCGCCAGCGCCCAGGGCGACAGCCCCGCCAATTCACCCCGCCCAAGGGCCACCAAAATGGCCCCCGACATGCCAAATGCGATGCCGGCCAGGCCGAACGCCTTGGGCGCGCGCAGGCCGAACACCAGCGAAAACCCCAAGGTGAACACCGGCGACAATGCAAACATCATCCCCACCTGCCCGGCCCCGACATGGGGAATGGCGGCAAACACCAACAGATTGGCACCCACAAAGGTGATCAACCCGGCCAGCACCACATAGCGCAGCATTGGCCCGCGCGGCACCACCAGCGCCCCCCGCGCCAAAAGCCCCGGCACCAGTGCCACCGACGCCCCGACCGAAATCACCAAGGCCCAAAGCGCAGGCGGCACATGTGCCGCCCCCGCAAGCTTGCCCAAAGGAAAGTTCAACCCGGTCATCACGCCGGTGTAGATCAACAGAAACGGGATCGCATTAGGCATAGCTGACCACCTCGTATTCCACGCCATCCGGCCCTTCGAAGTAAAACCGCCGCCCCGGTTCGTAATCGGCGTGGTTGATCGGCACATAGCCTGCGGATGTCACCTTAGCTTCGATCGCGTCAAGATCATCCACCACGATGCCGATATGGTTGAGCGCCCCAAGATGGGTATAGCGCGTGGTCTGGCCTTCCATCCGATCCTTGGGGGCATAAAGCGCCAGATAGCTGCCATCGGTGCCGACATGCACCGTATAGCCTTTGCCGCCCAGGCCCTCGCCCTCCCAGCGGATGTGCCAGCCAAACAGATCGTGCAGAACGGCCGCGGTGGCGCGCGGGTCGTTGACGGTGATATTTGCGTGTTCCAGATAGGCCATGATTGGCTCCCTTTCAATTTATCTGGACGCAGGCTAATCCCTCAACTATGGTTCAGATCAACCTCAAAGTTTCGTTTGTTTTCAATGGATACGAATATGGCAACACGTGGATTGGGCATCGGGGTCGTGGCCGAACGCACCGGATTGGCGGTGTCGGCGGTACGGTATTACGAAGATCAGGGGCTGGTGCATCCCGGGCGCAATGCTGGCGGCCAGCGGGCCTTTGAACGGTCCGACATTCGCCGGCTGAGCTTTGTGCGCATCGCCCAGGGCCTGGGGTTTTCCATTGCCGAGATTCGCGCCGCCTTGGCCGAATTGCCAGAGGGGCGCACACCGACAAAATCGGATTGGGAGCGGATTTCCAATGATTTTGGCCGCATTCTGGACGCGCGGATTGCCCAGATGCAGGCCCTGCGGCGCAATCTGGATGGCTGTATCGGCTGTGGCTGTCTGTCGCTGGAGCGCTGCAAGCTGTATAATCCAGAGGACCGCGCAGCAAAGCTGGGACAGGGGCCAAGATTTCTGCTGGGGGACACCCCCAGCGACGCCGAATGACTTGCAGACCCGGCACGACCCCGGCAAAGTTGGCCCATGTCACGTGAATTGGTAAATCGCATTTGCGCCGCCCTGCCCGGTGCCGAAGTCTCTGACCCCTGGGGCGGTGGCCATGATGCCTGGAAGGTCAGCGGCAAGATGTTTGCCAGCATCGGTGCGGTGGGTGACGGTGTGTCGCTGAAAACGCCGGATATTGACTCTGCGGCCATGTTGATTGACCTGGGGCGCGCGATCAAAGCGCCGTATTTTCACCGGTCCTGGGTGCATGTGCCGTTCAGCATGATCGAAAACGGCGAGGTTCCCGAAGACGAGCTGCGCGACCGGCTGGAAAACTCCTATCACTTGATCCGGTCAAAATTACCGAAAAAGATACAGGCATTATTGAAATGAGCGAGCCGGTCAGCACGATCCGCAACCTTGGCCCGGCAATGGACGAGGCCTGTGCCCGGGCAGGGATTCACAGCGCCGAGGCCCTGCGGGAATTGGGGGCCGATGCGGCCTATGCCAAGCTGCTGGCCAGCGGCACGCGCCCGCATTTCATCGGCTATTACGTTCTGGTCATGGGGTTGCAGGGGCGGCCGTGGAATGATTGTCAGGGCGACGAAAAAGCCGCCCTGCGCAAAAGATTTGATGCGCTGAAATCCGCAAATCAGCCCAAAACCCACGCCGGTATCGAAAAGATCCTGAACGAAATCGGCGTGGTCGAACGGCGCTGATCGCGGGGATCAGAGTTTCATCCGCGCAAAGGCCCAGGCCGCGGCCATATGGGTGATCGCAAAACGCGGCGTGCCCAAAGCGCCGTCCAGCTCTTCCGGTGTGGCAAAGCTGACTTCCATATCTTCCAGATCACCGGAATCGGCCTCGGTCACTTTTTCACAATCCAGCGCCAGGAAATAGCTGCCGAAACATCCGCGCTGGTTGCCGTTGTCGACATATTGGCCCAGGGGAATGAATTTCCCGGCACTATATCCGGTTTCTTCGATCAATTCGCGCCGACCGGCCTCTTCCGCTTCTTCGCCTTCGTCGACGAAACCACCGGGAAAGGTAATCGAAACCCGGCGCGGCCCGTGTTTGTATTGTTCGAGAATCATGATGCGCCCGTCTTTGGTGACCGGCACCACCGAAACGAAGGGCCGCAGGTGCACCTGATAGAAATCATTGATTTGCTGGCCATTGGGCAATTCAACGGTTTCGCAGGCCACCCGCAAATAGGGCAGCGCCTCGAATACAAAATCCTGCTTGATGGTTTTCCATGTTGTGTCTGTCATTTTTGCCACCTCATTATACTTGATACGAAAATGCCGCCCCTTTCGGGACGGCATATAGACTTATCGGAAGGTTCCGACAGTTAGCCCACCAGTTCGAGACCGGCGAAGAAATATGCGATTTCTTCGGCTGCGGTTTCCGGAGCGTCGGACCCGTGAACCGAGTTTTCGCCAACGGATTCGGCGAATTCGGCGCGCACTGTGCCCGGTGCCGCGTCCGCAGGGTTGGTTGCGCCCATGACTTCGCGGTTTTTGGTGATGGCGTTTTCGCCTTCGAGCACCTGCACGACAACCGGCTCGGACGCCATGAATTCGCACAGTTCGTCATAGAACGGACGCTCGGCGTGCACCGAATAGAACTGACCTGCCTGCGCTTTGGTCAGGTGGATGCGCTTTTGTGCGACGATGCGCAGACCTGCGTCTTCGAATTTGGCATTGATCTTGCCGGTCAGGTTGCGGCGAGTGGCGTCGGGTTTGATGATCGACAGCGTGCGTTCGGTTGCCATTGGGGCTACTCCTATTCATGGACCGGAGGAAAGCCCCGGTCAGGCCATGTTAAATCGCGGCTGCGATAGCATGGGTTGCAGCACTTGGAAAGGGCGGGTTTGCTTCGCCAGGCCCGTCACACGCCCGCCGCACACCAGCCACACGCACGGCATGGGGGCGCTGCCCCCAAACCCCCGGGATATTTCCGAACAGAAGAAGTTTGGACATCGCCCCCTTGGCGCGTGCTGGGTGTTTTCTGGTGCTGGCATGTGGGGCGCAGCTCTGTTAGAGCGCGGCCATGCTGAGAATTGATGACATTTCGTATTCGGTTGAGGGGCGCCCGTTGTTTGACGGGGCCGGCGCAACCATTCCTGCCGGCCACAAGGTCGGGCTTGTCGGGCGCAACGGTACGGGCAAAACCACCCTGTTCCGCCTGATCCGGGGGGAATTGACCCTGGATGGTGGCACGATCTCCTTGCCGCAGCGCGCGCGCATTGGCGGGGTCGCCCAAGAGGTGCCCGCCAACGAGGTGTCACTGTTGAATACGGTGCTTGCGGCGGACACTGAACGTGCCGCATTGATGGCCGAGGCCGAAACCGCGACAGATCCCGGTCGCATCGCCGAGGTGCAAACCCGCCTGGCGGACATTGACGCCTGGTCGGCAGAGGCGCGGGCGGCTTCGATCCTGAAGGGGTTGGGGTTTGACCATGCCGAGCAACAGATGCCCTGTAGCGATTTTTCCGGCGGTTGGCGGATGCGGGTTGCGCTGGCGGGGGTGTTGTTTGCCCAGCCGGATTTGTTGTTGCTCGATGAACCGACCAACTATCTCGACCTTGAGGGCGCGCTGTGGCTGGAAAGCTATCTGGCGAAATATCCCCATACGGTGATCATCATCAGCCACGACCGTGGGCTTTTGAACCGGGCGGTGGGCGCAATCCTGCATCTGGAAGAGCGCAAATTGACCTTTTATCAGGGCCCCTATGATCAATTTGCCCGCCAGCGCGCCGAACAACGCGCCGTGCAGGCGGCGATGGCGCGCAAGCAACAGGCGCGCAAGGATCACATGCAGAGCTTTGTTGATCGGTTCCGCGCCAAGGCCTCGAAGGCGAAACAGGCGCAGGCCCGGCTGAAGATGATCGAAAAGATGGACATGATCGCCGCGCCGGAGGAAATTGCGCGCCGGGTGTTTTCCTTTCCCCAGCCCGAGGAACTGTCGCCGCCCATCATCGCAATTGAAAACGGGACAACCGGATACGGCGAGACGGAAATCCTGCGCAAGCTTGACCTGCGGATCGACCATGACGACCGCATTGCCCTGTTGGGCAAGAACGGTCAGGGCAAATCGACCCTGTCCAAGCTGTTGTCGGATCGTTTGCCGCTGATGTCGGGCAAGATGACCCGGTCCAACAAACTGCGGATCGGCTATTTTGCCCAGCACCAGGTGGACGAATTGTTCATCGACGAAACGCCCTTGCAGCATTTGCAAAGCGCGCGCCCCGGTGTGTTGCCGCCCAAACTTCGGGCGCAGCTGGCGGGTTTCGGGCTTGGCGCCGATCAGGCCGAAACCGAAGTCGGCCGCCTGTCCGGTGGCCAGAAGGCCCGGCTTTCGCTGCTTTTGGCGACGCTGGATGCGCCGCATTTGTTGATCCTTGATGAACCGACCAACCACCTGGACATCGAAAGCCGCGAGGCGCTGGTCGAGGCCTTGACCGCCTATAGCGGCGCGGTCATCCTTGTCAGCCATGACATGCATTTGCTGAACATGGTGGCGGATCGCCTGTGGCTTGTGTCTGATGGATCGGTGAAACCGTTTGAGGACGACCTTGAGGCCTATCGCAAGGTGTTGTTGTCGGTGGACAAACCGGCGCGCACGCCCAAGGCGGAGAAAGCCGAAAAATCCAAATCCGAAAAGCCCAAACGCGCGCCGCGTGATCACATCCTGGCGCTGCGCGCCGAGGTGCGCAAATGCGAAGAACGGGTGGAAAAGATTACATCCATGCATGAAATCCTGTCCAAGAAGCTGGCCGATCCATTGATCTATGAGGCGGGCCGCGCCAGCGAATTGGAACAATGGAACCGCAAATTTGCCGAGGTCGAAAAGGGCATGGCGCGGGCGGAAAAGCTGTGGATGGCGGCGCTGGAAAAACTTGAGGCGGCCGAGGCCTGAAACTTGGCCGGGGGCTTGGCCTGAGGTTTAGCCTGGCGCGTGAATTGACGCTTGGATTTTTGACAAATGGCTGGGCTGCCCCTTGCCAAGTTTGCTTTGGCATGGTGCTTGTGATCTATGGATAGTGCATTTCTCATCTCTGCTTTTGTCACGCTGTTTGTGGTGGTTGACCCGATTGGGCTGACGCCATTGTTTGTCGCCATGACCCAAGGCATGTCCCCCAGCCGGCGGCGTGCGATCGGGATACGCGCCTGTTTGGTGGCGGTGGTCCTGTTGGCGTTGTTTGGCGCAATGGGCGAGGCGGTGTTGGGATTCATCGGGATTTCCATGCCGGCGTTCCGCGTGGCGGGCGGCATTTTGCTGTTTATCACCGCGCTCGACATGTTGTTCGAACGCCGGACCAAACGCCGTCAGGATCAGGCAGACAACGACGATGATCATGATGATCCTTCGGTGTTTCCGCTGGCCATTCCGCTGTTGGCGGGGCCGGGTTCGATTGCCTCGATCATCCTGTTGACCGGGGAAAAACCGGGGATCGAAGGTTATTTTCTGGTGATGGGCGTGTTGCTGGCGGTGATTGCCATTGCGCTTTTGCTGTTCATGGCGGCCGGGTTTCTGGAGCGGCTTCTGGGAAAGATCGGCATTGTCGTTGTGACCCGGTTGCTTGGCATGTTGCTGGCGGCGCTGGCGGTGCAATTCGTGCTGGATGGGTTGCGCGCCTTTGGCTTTGCGGCGGCGCTGACCTCGTAAACCGGCCGCCCTGCCCCTATCTTGGCATCAGGAGAGCGCGAAATGAATGCCATGGACACCGGAAACCTGATCTACCTTGTTGTGCTGTTGGGCGCAGTGGTGTTCTGGTTCGCCATCTCCAACCGAAATTCCCTCGGCAAGATGTTGCAACATGCGATGGTGTGGGGGCTGATTTTCATCGGCGCGATTGCGGCTGTGGGGCTTTGGGGGGATATTCGCCAGACCGTGATGCCGCAGCAATCGGTGTTTGCCGATCAGGCCCGGATTGAAGTGCCGCGCAGCCCCGATGGCCATTATTACCTGACGCTGGAGGTCAACGGCACGCCGACCCGGTTTGTTGTCGACACCGGCGCGACGTCGATTGTGTTGCTGGAACGCGATGCCGCCGCCGCCGGGATTGATCCGGCGACGCTGAACTTTGCCAGCACGGCGATGACCGCAAATGGCACCGTGCGCACCGCGCGTGTGGTGCTGGACACGATTGGCCTGCCGGGAATGGAAGATCGCGGCGTGACCGCCTTTGTCAATCAGGGCGAGATGGCCGAGAGCCTGTTGGGCATGTCCTATCTGCAACGGTTTGAGCGGCTGGAAATATCAGGCGGGCAGCTTATCCTGGAGCGATAGCCACCGGGGATCCGCTTTTGCCCGCCCCGTGGGGTGTCGCGCACCGTTGAACGGCGCAACGTGATACTTTGATTTTCCAGATCCTGCGCCATACTCCCTCGACACATCTCAGGGAGGGGTTCCCATGCAACTTGGCGCATTTTCCGTCAGCCTCGCGGTCAAGGATCTGGCTGCATCCAAGACGTTTTACGAAACGCTCGGGTTTTCCGACATGGCCGGGACGATGGAGCACGGCTATCTGATCATGAAAAACGGCGACGCGCTGATCGGCCTGTTTCAGGGCATGTTCGACCGAAATATCCTGACCTTCAATCCCGGTTGGGACCAAAATGCCCAGCCGGTAGAGGGGTTTACCGATGTGCGCCAGATTCAGGCGCGGCTAAGGGCCGACGGGATGACATTTGAGCAGGAGGCCGACCCAGAAGGCACCGGTCCCGCCAGTTTTGTCGTCATCGACCCGGATGGCAACCCGGTGTTGGTGGATCAACACGTCTGACTGTCTGGCGCGAAGCTGTTGGCCACGATCCCGTCGGCCACTACCCAGCCAGTCGTCACGTTGTGGGCGTTGACCGTTGCGAGCCAGTCTTGCCGGTTTTCCGGTTTTGCCGGTGGGGGTTCCTGACGGTCTGTGCTGGGCCACGCGGATTTCATCTGATATGATGACTATATCAGAACGGAAAGCGACCCAGACCATGGCATATCCCGACATCCAGACCCGTCTTTATGGCACCCAAGATCCCGCCGATGACCTGCGCCAGATTGCGGTTGGGCCGTTGTCGTTTCTGTATTCCGGCGATGGTTTGCGGCGGATTTCATGGCAGGGCACGGAATTGGTCCGGGCCATTGCCTGGCCGATCCGGGACGCGAATTGGGGCACCTATCCGCCAGAGGTTCTGTCCGAAAGCCTTCAGGAAACGCCGGATGCGGTCACCTGTGCGCTGAGTTTTGCGGTGGCGAGCGGTGGGCTGCGCTGTGATGTGACGGTGGTTGCCGGGGCCAATGGCGAGATGCGGGCCGATATGGTGATGACACCGACCGGCGCGGGGTTTGCCACCAATCGCGCCGGTTTCACTGTGCTGCATCCGATCCGCGGCGTCGCTGGCGCGCCCCTGACCGTGACCCATTCCGACGGGCGCCGCGACAATGTCACCTTCCCCGACCTGATTTCACCGGGCCAGCCGGTGTTTGACATTGCGGGTCTGGCCTATGGCATCGACGGGGCGGCCGTCGACATCCGATTTGAGGGCGAGGTGTTCGAAATGGAGGACCAGCGCAATTGGTCCGATGCCTCGTACAAGACATATTGTGTGCCGCTGGTGCATCCGTTCACCTATGAGATCACCGAACCGGTGACCCAGACGATCCATGTGACCCTGACGGGGGATGCGGCCAAAGACCGTGCCGCCGCGGCATCGGGGCAGCTGGTGATTGGGGCAAGTCCCGCCCGCGCCCCCGATCTTGGGCTGGCAATCGAGCCGGGGTGGCTTGGAGACGGGGCGGCGCGTGAGGCCATCCTACAGGCCGGGGCGGCGCATCTGCTGGTGCGCATACCTTCGGACCCGCCCGCCGGCTACCTTGTCGAATGTGCCGCGCTGGCGCGGGATCTGGGGGCTGCGGTCGATGTGGAAATCATTCTGGCCGATGCCGCCGATCCGGAAACAGCCCTGCGCGAAATCGCGCAAGCCATGGCCAAGGCCGGGTTGACGCCGAAACGGGCGCTGGCCCTGCGCGCGGGATTTCTGGCCAGCCATCAGCCCAGCGGCCCCTGGCCCAAAGGCCCCACCCCCGACGACGTGATACGCGCGGCGCGATCCGCCCTGGCCACCCCCCCGGATGGTCCGGCGATCGGCGGCGGCATGATGACAAATTTCACCGAATTCAACCGCTGCCGCCCCGACACCAGCCTGTGCGACTATGTCACCCACGCAAATACCGCAATCGTGCATGCGGGTGACGACATGTCGGTGCTGGAAACGCTGGAAACTCTGCCACAGATTTTCGCCAGCGCAGCGGCGCTTTCGGCAGGGCTGCCTTACCGGCTGGGGCTGGTGTCCATCGGCATGCGCACCAACCCCTATGGTGCGGCGGTGGCCGAAAACCCCGATCAAATTCGCCGCACCATGGCCCGGATTGATCCGCGCCAGCGCGGTTTGTTCGCGGCGGCCTGGGCCGTCGGTGTTCTGGCCGCAACCGCAGACAGCAAGGTCGACGCCCTGTGTCTGGCGGCGCCCACCGGGCCCTTCGGCATCATTTACACCGCCCAAGACCATCCGCAGGTCGGTTATGACGCCACAACGGCGGTCTATCCGCTGTTCCATGTGATACGCATGGCGCACAGCATGGCGGGCGCAACGCGGTTGACCATGACCGGGCTGCCCGCGCCACTGGTGGCCTATGGTGTGCGTGACGCTGCGGCGGACCGGATGATGATTGCCAACCCATCGGCCAATGCGCAAACCCTGACATTGCCGGCACCAGCCCGGATCAGGCAGTTGGATGCCAATAGTTTTGACCAGGCGATCCGCGATCCGCTCTGGCTGGACACTGCGCCAACGACCGAGACGGCAGAGATTGATCTACCGCCTTTCGCGCTGGCCTTTGTCCACTCAGGCCACTGACATCAAATGCTTTCAGGCGGGATCGCTGAATTCCGCCACATCCACCACCCGGCCCTCGGCGGCGGACAAATAGGCCGCTTCGACAAGGGTAAAGGTCTTGAGGTTGTCGGCCCCGGATGTTTCCGGCTCTGCCCCAGAGGCGAGGCAATCGACAAAATGCTGTTGGATGATCGCGACGCTTTCCTGAATGTTGTGCCAGGGCCGTTCAGCCCAATCCAACAGCGGCGGCGCGACATCCTGCACCTCTTGTTCTGCACCAATTTGCAGCGTCAATTTATAGCCTGCATCCAACCGCAAGGTGCCCCTGTCCCCGTCGATTTCCAGCAAGGTTTCGGGAAAGGTTTCGGGCCTGCGCCGCGTGGCATAAGAGCAATCCACAACGCTGGTCATGCCGCTTTCATGTGTCAGCAACATGGTTGCCACGTCTTCGCCTTTGATCTTTGGGTTGATGCGGGTGGTGGTCGCGGCCAGCCGGGTGACATCGCCCATCAACGCCCGCGCCACATCCAGAATATGAATGCCCAGATCCTCGATGATGAAACGGTCGCCCTCTGCCAGATAGGGCTGGCCCGAAAACACGTCATAGCCCGAGCGGAACGAAGCCCGACAGAAAAACGGCGTGCCGATCCGACCGGCGCGCAGGGCATCAATCACCGCGCGAATTGCCGACTGCCAGCGGAAATTCTCGTGCACCATCAGTGTCTTGCCTGCCGCTTCTGCGGCGTGCACCATGGCGCGGGCATCGGTGATGTTTTCGGCAAAAGGTTTCTGACAGATCACATGGACATCCTGCGCCAGCGCCAGTTCAACCAAAGAACGATGCGACGGCGCGGTTGTGATCACATCGACAAAGTCGAGCTTCTGTTCGGCCAGCATGGTTGCCATATCGGTATAAAGCGCGTCGATGCCAAAAGCCCCGCCAGTGGATGTGAGCCGGGTCTTGTCGAGGTCGCAAATCGCAACAATTTCGGCGCCGTTGACCATCTTCCACGCGTTCAGGTGGTTGCCTGCGAAAAACCCTGTCCCAATCACTCCGCCGCGTAACGTCATATGCCTGTCTCTCCCATTGGATCTGTATTGCCGCTGATCGCGGGGCAATCCCGCAACGTCACAAACTGGTATGATAACTATATGATCGCTATGTTAGCGGTGCAAGTCGCGAATGCCACAGGTTGCCCCGCCTTTGCCCGATCGCCGCGTCCGGGTGTTGCGGTGGCAGACGTCGGATGACAAAGTGGTGGCGGAACAAGCCTGTACAGTAGGAATGGTATTTTGAAGACGACAGTGAAATTGAGCGCGGTGGTGATCGCGGCATTCGGCCTTGCTGCCTGTGAACCGGTTGATGGCAGCACCTCTGCCATGCCCAACACCACCACAGCCCCGGAGTCGGTTCAGGCCATTGCCGCCCCTTATCAGGATCTGACTGCGGTACGCTGGAACCCTGACGATGGCTGCTATTGGTATCGTCACGTGGGTCCGGTCGAAACCACGATGCTGCCGCTCCGCACCGTCAACGGCAATCCGATCTGCACAAAACCTGCCGCCTGACTCAGCCGCCGGGGCCCAGATTCGATTCGGTTTCGGTTCGGTTTCGGTTTCGGAATAATAAATACGCCACGGACCCCCGCCAGCCACCGCTGGCCGGGGTCCGTTTGCATTGGATCAGATGCTGATCGGGCCCTGCCCGCCGGTCGGGTAAAGATAGGCAGTAACGCCGGTTTCCACCTGATCGTAAAGCGCGTTGATATGCGGCATCACCATGCGCACACAGCCAGAGCTTGCCCGCGTGCCAATCGACCGGGGCGCCGGCGTGCCGTGAATCCGCAAATAGGTGTCGCGATTGCCGACATAAAGATAGAGCGCACGCGACCCAAGCGCGTTTTCCGGGCCGGGAGGCATGCCATCGGCCCAGCGGGCGTATTTGCCCGGCTCGCGCTCGATCATCGCCGGGGTTGGCGTCCAGCGCGGCCATTTCGCCTTGCGCTTGATGGTATAGGTGCCCGGCTCGTACAGCCCGTCACGGCCAATGGCGACGCCATAGCGCATCGCGGTGCCGTCGTCCTGAATATGATACAGATACCGCGCCACCGCATCGACGTGGATATCACCGGGCGTCAGCCCCGCATTTGCCTGAACCCGGACCGGCAACAACCGCGGGTGCAGCCCCCAGGGGTTGGTCGACGTCAAATCGAAATCTGCGGGTGTCACGCGGGCATCCCAACTGTCCCAGGTGCCGCCCGATGCGGCCTGTGCCAAAAGAGGATTGGCAAGCGCCGGCGTGCACAGCGCGGCAGCGGTTCCGATAAAGTGTCGTCGTGTCAGCATTTTACTCTTCCAAACTTGCGGGTGCGATTCGCAGAATGACCGCAATCCGCCCGTAAACAAAGGGATTCCCCCAGAGATTCGCCATCGCAGAACGTGATGACCCACCATGTTGTGGCCCAGTGTTGCGCGCCAGTGCAACACGGCGCAACAATTGACACATGCGCTGTCGCGTTTTTGTGACTGTAAACCTGTAGGGAATGGTGGGTGATGAGAGGCTCGAACTCCCGACATCTTCGGTGTAAACGAAGCGCTCTACCAACTGAGCTAATCACCCGCTGGCCGTGCTTTTAGTCCGGCATTCGCGGGGCTTCAAGGCTCAAAATGGGGTGATTTCCGATAGATTTGCAAATTTCTGAAAAAAATTCTTGACCTAAAGTATACTTGAGGTCGCAATTTCATCCGCGTCACGAAAATCAACCCAAGGAGACGCGACATGACACAGCTGACAGACACCACATCAACACAGCCCCGCACGATCCTGGCATCCACGGGGCGCGTCCTGTTGCGCGCCTTGATCAGATCGCTGCGCGCCCGGCAGACCCGCAAGGGGTTAGAGGCCTATCGCGGCAATCCGCATCTGGCCCGCGATATCGGCGTTCCAGCGGCACCAAGCCAGATCACCGCAAAATTGCCCGCATCGACAAAGCCACTTTGGTAGGCCCATTATCCAGCGGCGGGCATTGAGGCACGGGCGCACCCGCCCTGCCCCTATGGCCGCCGCTGCACCACGGGCCGATGCACATATTTGCCTTACCCAGTCCTGAACAGCGACCAGAGCAGAAAAAAGCGTATTCGAAATACGGCGAAGATTTTGTTGTTTGAACGAACAACTGCCGCCCGACGATTCCATGCAGGGCCGGTCCAGGAAATGAAGCGCGGATCTACCGCTAAACCGGTGGCTCGCTGACCATATAGAAGAAGGATGGTGGGTGATAAGAGATTTGAACTCCTGACATCTTCGATGTGAACGAAGCGCTCTACCACTGAGCTAATCACCCGGTAGCGCGTCTATTAGCCTTCCTTGAAATGACGTGCAAGGGGGGTGTAAAAATTTCCGCACCGGACGTGCATCACCGGATTTTCCATGTCGGCGCTTGCGCAGAAACCGGCGCAGGAACCGGCGGAATTGCCACAGTTCCCACATTAGCACTGGCCATTTCGCGCCACGGACGCTAGGTGGCGCGCAACTCCTAATACAAGGTATCTCCGATGGACCTTCGCAATATCGCGATCATCGCGCACGTTGACCATGGCAAAACCACGCTGGTGGACGAGCTTCTGAAACAATCCGGTGCGTTCCGTGCCAATCAGGCCGTCGACGAACGCGCCATGGACAGCAACGACCTGGAACGCGAACGCGGCATCACGATCTTTGCCAAACCGACCTCGGTCGAATGGAAGGGACACCGCGTCAATATCGTGGACACCCCCGGCCACGCCGATTTCGGTGGCGAGGTCGAACGCATCCTGTCGATGGTCGACGGTGTTGTTCTGCTGGTCGACGCCGCCGAAGGCCCGATGCCGCAAACCAAATTCGTGACCTCCAAGGCGCTGGCGCTGGGCCTGCGTCCGATTGTGGTTCTGAACAAGGTCGACAAACCCGACGCCGAGCCTGATCGCGCGCTGGATGAATGTTTTGATCTCTTTGCCTCGCTTGATGCAAATGACGATCAGCTCGACTTCCCGCATATGTATGCCTCGGGCCGCAATGGCTGGGCCGATCACGAGCTGGACGGCCCGCGCAAGGATCTGACCGCCTTGTTCGATCTGATCATCAATCACGTCCCTGCCCCAAAGCAGGTCAAGCGCCAGGACGAAGATTTCCGCATGCTGGCCACCACATTGGGGTCCGACCCGTTTGTCGGTCGCCTGCTGACCGGTCGGGTTGAAACCGGCAAGCTGAAGGTCGGCGCAACCGTGCAGGCCCTGTCGCGCGTCGGTCAAAAGATCGAACAGTTCCGCGTGACACGCATTCAGGCCTTCCGGGGTCTGGCGCAACAGGACATCGAAGAGGCCCAGGCAGGCGACATCGTTTCCATCGCCGGCATGTCCAAGGCCACCGTGGCCGACACCATCTGTGCGCTGGCCGTGGACGAACCGCTGGACGCCCAGCCGATTGACCCGCCCACCATCACCGTGACCTTTGGCATCAACGACAGCCCATTGGCCGGTCGCGAAGGCAAAAAGGTCCAAAGCCGCGTCATCCGCGAGCGTTTGATGAAAGAAGCCGAAAGCAACGTCGCGATCAAAATCGCCGACACCCCCGGTGGTGATGCCTTTGAGGTGTCGGGCCGTGGCGAATTGCAGATGGGCGTTTTGATCGAGAACATGCGCCGCGAAGGTTTCGAGCTTTCGATCTCGCGTCCGCAGGTGATCATGAAAGAAGTCGACGGCGTGCGCATGGAACCGGTCGAGGCCGCCACCATCGACGTCGATGACGAATATTCCGGCGCGGTGATCGAAAAGCTGACCGGCGCACGCAAGGGCGAATTGGTCGAAATGCGCCCCGCCGGTGCGGGCAAGACCCGCATTATCGCCCATGTGCCGTCGCGCGGGCTGATCGGCTATCACGGTGAATTCCTGACCGACACGCGCGGCACCGGGGTTCTGAACCGGGTGTTCCACGGCTGGACCCCGCACAAGGGGTCGATTCCGGGCCGTCGTGCCGGTGTTCTGATCTCGATGGAGAATGGCGAAGCGGTGGCATTCGCCCTGTGGAACCTGGAAGATCGCGGCAAGATGTTCATTGGCGCCCAGGCCAAGGTCTATACCGGCATGATCATCGGCGAACATTCGCGCGAAAACGATCTTGAGGTGAACCCGCTGAAAGGCAAGAAGCTGACCAACGTGCGGGCCTCTGGCACCGACGAAGCGGTCCGGCTGACCACGCCTGTGACGCTGTCGCTCGAAGAGGCGATTGCCTATATCAACGACGACGAACTGGTCGAAGTGACACCGGAATCGGTGCGCCTGCGCAAACGCTACCTCGACCCGCATGAACGTAAGCGGATGGCAAAAACCGCCTGATCGCGGCACATGGATTAACGAAAAAGGCCGGGCAAATTGCCCGGCCTTTTGCTTTTCAACGGTTGGGTAGATGTGTCACCCACCCTGGCGATCAGGCACCTTACCAAACAGGCACCCTGCCGATCAGACGCCTTGCCGATCAGGCGCCTTGCCGATCAGGCACCTTCGACGATGATCAGATCGCGTTCCGACGCGCCCTTGGCGTGGCTCAGCGCCTCTTGATAGGCATCGGAATGGTAACAATCATGCGCCGCCTGCAGGCTGGGGAACTGCGCCAGCACATGACGTGCGCGATCTGTCCCTTCCAGCGTTTCATAGGCGCCACCACGGGCCAGAAATTCGCCGCCATGGGCCGCAATCGCCGGTCCCGCCAGTTTCGCATAACGGCCATAGGCCGCTTCATCCGTCACATGCACATGGGCGATCCAATATGCGCTCATCTCTCAGCCTCCCAATACGGCCTTGGCCGCTTCTATTGCCTTGTCCGCACCGGCCGCATCCGATCCGCCACCCTGCGCCATGTCAGGACGACCACCGCCGCCCTTGCCGCCCAGTTCGGCCACCGCCGCGCGCACCAGATCGACCGCCGATACCTTGTCGGTCAGATCCTTGGTCACACCTGCCGCCACGGCGACCTTGCCGCCGGTGTCCGCAATCAAAAGGATCGCGGCAGAGCCCAGTTTTTCCTTCTGCGCATCAATCAACGGCGGAAGATCCTTGCCCGTCACACCGGTCAGCACCTGCGCAACAAAGGGCACGCCATTGATCTCTTCCGCATCGGCCCCCGGCCCCGCAGATCCACCCGACATCGCCAATTCACGGCGCAGCTGTGCCACTTCGGATTGCAGCGATTTGCGTTCTTCCAACAGGCTGCGCAACCGTTCCGGGACATCCGCCGCCTGTGCCTTCAGCTCCAATGCGGCCTCGGCCAGCAATTGGTCCTGACGGCGCAGAAAATCCATCGCCGCCTTGCCAGTCAACGCCTCGATCCGGCGCACACCCGCGCTGGAGGCGCTGTCGCCCAGCATCACGAATGCACCAATGTCGCCGGTCTGACGCACATGGGTGCCGCCGCAAAGTTCCAGCGAATAGGTTTCGCCATTGCTGCCTTTGCCGGACCCGGGTTTGCGCCCCATCGACACAACCCGCACTTCGTCGCCGTATTTCTCGCCAAAGAGCGCCTGTGCGCCAATCGCACGGGCATCATCCGGCGTCATTATCCGGGTGTCCACCGCGCCGTTCTGGCGAATATAGGCGTTCACATCCTGTTCGACCGCCTGCAATTCACTTGGGCTCAACGCCTTGGCATGGCTGAAATCAAAGCGCAAACGATCCTCGGCATTCAACGACCCTCGCTGCGCCACATGATCGCCCAGCGTTTCGCGCAGCGCCTCGTGCAACAGGTGGGTGGCCGAATGGTTTGCGCGGATCGTACTGCGCCGCGCATGATCGACCCGCAGTTCCAGCGCATCACCAACCTTCAACCCGGCCTTCTCAGGCGTGACGCGGTGGGCAAACAACCCGCCCGCCATCTTGCGCGTGTCAGCGACAACCCCATTGCCGTCGGGTTTCAGATAGCTGCCGCTGTCGCCAACCTGGCCACCGGATTCGGCATAAAACGGCGTCTGGTTGACCACCATCCAGCCTTCTTGCCCGGGTGCAAGCGTTTTGACCGACACGCCATCGCACACCAGCCCAACCACCTGGCCCTCGGCAACCTCGGTATCATAACCCAGAAAATCCGTCGGGCTGTTGGCCTCTGCCAGATCGAACCAAACCTCGGCATCTGCGGTTTCGCCAGAACCCGACCACGCGGCGCGGGCCTTCGCCTTTTGCGCGGCCATGGCGGTGTCAAAGCCGTCTGTGTCGACCGCACGATCCTTTTCGCGCAGCGCATCCTGGGTCAGATCAAGCGGGAACCCATAGGTGTCGTATAGTTTGAACGCCGTCTCGCCCGGCAGGGGCGCGTCATCCGGCAGGGCCGCCAGCTCGTCATCCAGAAGCTTCAGGCCACGATCAAGGGTCGCCTTGAACCGGGTTTCTTCCAGCTTCAATGTCTCTTCGATCAGCGCCTGCGCCTGACCCAATTCGGGATAGGCCGCACCCATCTGGCGCACCAATGCAGGCACCAAGCGGTACATCGTCGGATCTTTGGCCCCCAGCAGATGCGCGTGCCGCATCGCCCGACGCATGATCCGGCGCAGCACATATCCCCGCCCCTCGTTCGACGGCATCACACCATCGGCCAACAAAAACGATGTCGAGCGCAAATGATCCGCAATCACCCGGTGATGCACATTGCCCGGCCCATCGGGATCGGTCGAGGTCACATCGGCGCTGGCCTCGATCAGGTTGCGCATCAGATCGGTGTCGTAATTGTCGTGTTTGCCCTGCAACAGCGCGCCGATCCGCTCCAGCCCCATGCCGGTGTCGATCGACTGCATCTTCAGGGGCGTCATCGAGCCGTCTTCGAATTGCTCGTTCTGCATGAAGACCACGTTCCAGATTTCGATGAACCGGTCGCCATCCTCATCCGCGCTGCCCGGAGGGCCGCCCCAAATGTGGTCGCCGTGATCATAGAAAATCTCGGTACAGGGGCCACAGGGACCGGTTGGCCCCATCTGCCAGAAATTGTCCGAAGTGGCGATGCGGATGATCCGATCCTCTGGCACGCCAACCTTTTTCCAGATTTCGAAAGCTTCGTCATCCGTATGATACACTGTGGCCAGCAACCGCTTGGGATCAATGCCAAATTCGCGTGTGATCAGCTCCCATGCAAAGGGGATCGCATCCTCTTTGAAGTAATCCCCAAAGCTGAAATTGCCCAACATTTCAAAGAATGTGTGGTGGCGCGCGGTATAGCCCACATTGTCGAGGTCATTGTGTTTCCCGCCGGCGCGCACGCATTTCTGACTTGTGGTGGCGCGCTGATAATCGCGGGTTTCAACCCCGGTAAACAGGTTCTTGAACTGCACCATGCCGGAATTGACGAACATCAACGTCGGATCGTTGCGCGGCACCAGCGGGCTGGATGGCACGATCTCATGGCCGTTCTTGGCAAAGTAATCAAGGAATGTGGAGCGGATGTCGTTCAGCGTGGCCATGGCGTCGGTATCTTCTTGTATCGGGCGGGTTTTCCCGCGGTCCGAGAAGATGTACCGAACCGCCCCGGTCCTGTCCATGGGGCGATTGCCATTCTGTCAGCGCCCGGTGGCAAAGCCCAAGGACTGCGGCATCTGACATCCGAATCGGCGTTCGGGATTGGCGTCGGCCCGGCGCATTCAATCGCGCCGGGTTTCATGTATCGGCAATTTGGGCCGCAGCCCGCAGCGCCCTAGGCCTCGACGATATCGTCGTCGCTTTTTTCTTCCGGCGGCATGTCAAAATCCAACCCGTGCGCCGCACGGATCTTGTCTTCGACTTCCAGGGCCATGCGTTTGTTTTCCCGCAGGAAAGTCTTGGCATTTTCACGCCCCTGACCGATCCGTTCATCGCCATAGCTGTACCAGGCACCGGATTTATCAACCACCCCGGCCTTGACCCCAAGATCCAGCAATTCGCCCATCTTGGAAATGCCTTCGCCATACATGATATCGAATTCAACCTGTTTGAACGGCGGAGCAACCTTGTTTTTCACGACCTTGACGCGTGTGGCATTGCCAACGACCTCGTCACGATCCTTAATCGAGCCAATCCGACGAATGTCCAGACGGACCGAAGAATAGAATTTCAAAGCATTGCCACCGGTGGTGGTTTCCGGGCTGCCAAACATCACGCCGATTTTCATCCGGATCTGGTTGATGAAGACAACCATGCACTTGGATCGGTTGATCGAGCCGGTCAATTTGCGCATTGCCTGGCTCATCAGGCGGGCATGCACGCCAACCGAACTGTCGCCCATGTCGCCTTCCAACTCGGATTTCGGGGTCAAGGCCGCAACGGAATCGACAACAACCATGCTGACCGCGCCGGAGCGCACCAGCGTGTCGACAATTTCCAGCGCCTGTTCACCAGTGTCCGGCTGCGAGATCAGAAGCTCGTCAAGATCGACCCCAAGCTTGCGGGCATATTGTGGGTCGAGCGCATGTTCGGCATCCACAAAGGCACAGACCCCACCCTTTTTCTGTTCTTCCGCGACGCAATGCAGGGTGAGTGTGGTCTTGCCCGAGGATTCCGGGCCATAGATCTCGACAATCCGTCCCTTCGGCAGGCCGCCAATACCCAACGCGATGTCCAAGCCCAGGGATCCGGTCGAAGTCGATTCGATTTCCTGAATGGGGTTGTCCCCGCCCAGCTTCATGATGGACCCTTTGCCAAATTGGCGTTCAATCTGGGCCAAGGCACTGTCGAGCGCCTTTTGCTTGTCGGGATTGCTTTTTTTGCTCATTGAGAGAAGATCTGCCGTTGCCATTGCGTTGAATCCCTTATTTCACACCACCTGCGGGGCGGCAATGCTGCCGATATGTTCACCACTTGTTCCCTTGTGCGATCAAAGGGGGAACATTTCAAGAAAATTTTTAATAATTTCAGTTTTCCGCAGAAGTATTAAAGAGTGGTTTACGGATCGAACATCGGCGCTTATGCTTTTCCAAACTGTCGCAAGCTGCATTAAAGGTGTCATACAAGTGCTTGTTTTTTGGAAAGAAAGACTTGCCTTTATGGCAGTGCCTAAAACCGGCAGCACCGCTTATGAGGCGGCCCTGGCGGGCCGTGCAGATATGGCGATCTTGAATCCACCTGAGCTGAAACATGCGCCGGTGTATCGCTACAATAGATTTTTCCGGCCAATGTTTGAAAAAATGGGGGCCGAGGATATGGAGACACTGGCGGTGATGCGCGAACCCATCAGCTGGCTGTCCAGCTGGTATCGCTATCGCCAGCGCCCCTTCATGTCGGGGCGGCCAAATTCGACCGAACATCTTGATTTTGATACCTTTGTTGAAGGCTACTGCAAAGGCGACCGACCGGGTTACGCCAATGTGGGAAGTCAGGCAAAATTTCTGGAACCGCGCCCGAATGGCACCAAGGTCACCCATCTGTTCCGCTATGAAAATCAGGCGGGTTTGATCGCATTTCTTGAGAATCGTCTTGCCGTGACATTGGATCTGCCACGCGCGAATGTATCGCCGACCTCGGATGTCACGCTATCGCCCAAGGTCGAACAGAAACTGCGGCGCAAATGCGCTGCTGAGTTCGAACTCTACGACTCGATTACCTGACCCATTTGGTGCCCCGGCAGCACGCATCGAAACATGTGATTTTCCTGCATTGCCGCGCCGGTTGACGCGACACAGTCGCAGCATGATCAATGCAATTGACGTTGCACCGTGTCCGTCAGCTCTACCAGTGAAAACGGTTTTGGCAAGAAGGTCGAATTGGGGATATTCGATTGATCGTCATGAAAGCTTTCCTGGGCATAGCCAGAGACAAAGACAACTTTCACGTCCGGGCGATCCTCCAGCGCTTTGCGCACCCAGCTGGGACCGTCGAGGCCCGGCATGACGACATCGGTGACAAAAACGTTCACTTCCATCTCCGGGTCCTGCAACAACTCCAGCGCTTCTTCGGCGCTGGCCGCCTCCAGCACTTTGAAACCACGCATTCTCAGAGCGCGGCTGGCGAAGGCCCGTACCGGGGCTTCATCTTCGACCAAAAGGATGACGGCATCATGTCCGGCGGTCCCATCTGTGGTCTCTTCGGCCGCTGCAATTTGCCCGTCTACTTCGGCAACTTCGTTGTGCACCGGAAAGAGTAGCGAGAAGCAGCTGCCCTGGCCCACCACCGAATCGACAAATATGAAGCCGCCGGTTTGTTTCACAATGCCATAGACCGTCGACAGACCGAGGCCGGTGCCCTCTCCGGTGCGTTTGGTGGTGTAAAAGGGTTCAAAAACCTTTTGCAGCATATCGGGTGCAATCCCGACGCCCTGATCCTGTACTTTGACCAAGACGTAATCCCCCGGGGAAACCGCCGCGCGATCCCGCTTTAATGGGGAATTGAGGGTCAGCCCCTCGGTCGTGACCCGAATTTCGCCGCCCTCGGGCATGGCGTCGCGGGCATTGACCACCAGGTTCATCATCACCTGCTCTAACTGCCGCTTGTCCGCACGGATCGTGCGCAGCACCGGATCATGTTCCAGCACCAAGGTGACCCTCTCGCCGACAAGACGGTTCAGAAGATGGGTCAAATCCGACAATGTGTCACGCAGATCAAGGATTTCCGGGCAAAGTGTCTGCTTGCGGGAAAAGGCCAGCAATTGCCCGACCAGCGCCGCGGCGCGGTTGGCATTCTGATTGATTTGAACCAGATCGTTGTAATCCGGATCCCCCTGATCGTGACGCAGCAGCAAAAGGTCACAATGGCCGGAAATTGCCGTCAGAAGGTTGTTGAAGTCATGGGCGACACCGCCAGCCAACTGGCCAATCGCCTGCATTTTCTGGCTTTGAACAAATTGCGCCTCCAGGGTTTTTAATTCTGTTGCGTCATTCAGGACCGCCAGAAGCGACGGCGTGCCGTCTTCGAACACCCGGTTCAACACCACCTGCACAAAAACCTCGCGGTCGCGGCGTGAGATGCGCAAAAACTCTGACTGGTTCGGGCTGCGCCCGGCGGCAGTATCTTGCAGCCAATCGGTGACGGGACGGCCCAGCCCCTCCATCAAATCGGCCAGCTTGACGCCGGACACATCGTCACGGTTCAACAATTTCAGCGCTTCTTGGTTGGCCCGTAAAACCGCACCGTTCTGTGAAATTTTCATCAACGGCACATTCAAACCGTCGAAACTGGTGCTGCCGGCGGTATCCGCAGGCGGCGGCAGGAAGAACACTTCCTTGCGCCCACCATTCAATTCAACTTCGCAAATGAGGCGCGGCAAGGGGCCGGTCGCCGCATCCAATGTGACCACCTGGCCGCTGACCAAGGGCGATGCGCTGAGCCGGTCCAGCGCCGACACGCGTTTCCCGATAAGTTTCCGCGCCGCCGCATTCATGAAAAGAATTGTACCGCCGCGCCCAACGGTCACCCGGGGCAGCAGCCCGTTGTCGGCCTGTTCCGTGGGGGAGGCCCGGCTTTCTTCGATCCGCCAAAGCTGTAATCCGGCGCCGATATCATGCAGTGACAGGGCCACATGGCCATTGCGGGTCGTCACCACATCCGCGGCATTCCCATCCACATCGGCCTTTTTCTGTAACCGGTACATCACACTGGCGGGATTGGCGATCATGCCACGCAGCAGGGTCGCCATCGTGCCGCCCTCAACCTCGCCCGCGGCGCTGTTGCGCATATCTATATCGCGAAACCGGTTTTTCGCCGCCGGGTTCAGGAAACGCACCGCACCGTCCTGGCCGGTCAAAATCGAAACCGCTGAATCACATGCCAATAGTGTTGCGGCCTGTTGAATGCGCCGGGTTTCACCAAGTCGTTGCCGGAGCTGAAACCACTGAAGCACAAGGGCCGCGGCAAACATCCCCGCCCCCATGGCCAAGACCGCCAGCGCAGCTGCCCCGTGTAAAAAGGTGCCTGCCACCGCAATCAACAGAACAGATACCGCGATCAGATAGGTCGGGCGTCGGTCCCGCTGCACCAACGTGTCGCCCCCTGCAATGTGCCCAACGTTGATTTCGGCCAATTCTGCTCTCCGCACTTCGAGGTATCAAAGCGCATTACACCCATTGGTCGTTAATAGGCGGTTAAGACCCTTTCGTCACTCTACACCCTATGCGGGAAATCATGCAACCCATGCGGAAGCCTACGATTGAACCAGCAGCGCGACAAAGAACCCATCACCGCCATCGGCCAGGGTAAATTGATGGGTCCGCTCCAGTTTCCAATCGGGGGAGCGCGACATAAAGCTTTGAACACGCGCGCTATTTTCCGATTCCAGCACGGAACAGGTGACATAGGCCAAATAGCCGCCCGGTGCGACACGCGCCGCGCCGGAGTCAAGGACCGCATCCTGCATTTCATGCAATTCGTTCAGCCGATCCGGGGTCAAACGCCACTTCGCCTCGGGCGCGCGCCGCCAACTTCCGCTGCCGGAACAGGGCGCATCACACAGCACCAGATCAAAGCGCCCCTGCGGTGCGGGATCAATGGTGATGTCCGCCCCTGCCAGCGCCGCGCGCGGGGCAATATCCTGCATCCGGGCAGTGTCGATATCATGTGCGGTCACCGGCCCGCCAAGACGCGCGGCCAGCGCCAGCGCCTTGCCACCGCCACCGGCACAGAAATCCAGCACCGATTGACCGGATTTCAGCGGCAGAAAATCCACCACCGCCTGTGACGCAGCATCCTGAAGCTCGACCATACCGTCACGATAGGCCGCCCCCAGATGGACCCGCCGCGCGCCTTCGACGACGCGCAGGGCGGTAGAGGACAAGGGGTGTGCCTCGGTGACAATCCCCTCGTCCGCCAAGGCGTTCTTGGCGGCTTCGAGGTCCGTTTTCAGAAGGTTGACGCGCAAGAAGACATCTGCCCGCGCGCGCAGGAATTGCGCCTCGGCCTCGGCCTTGTCGCCCAGCGACGCCGAAAACTCTGGCCAAAGCCAATCGGGAAGGTCGCGGGCCTCGGCGGCCTCGGGCTCGCGGCTGCCCTGACGTTCCTCATCGGTCAAGGGCGCGGGCGCATAGCCCTGCCCCGTGAACAGCTGATCGGGTTCGCGCCCTGCGGCGCGCAACGCGCCAATCATCAGACCGCGCCCGGTCAAACTGCCGCCAAAAGCCGCATAAGACCGCTTGCACCGCAGCGCATCAAACACCAGATCGCGGATCGCGGCCCGGTCCTTGGACCCGGCATAGCGATTGCCACGCGCCCAACGGGTCAGGGCCTGCTCTGCGGCCTGCCCGTCCAATACAGCATCCAGCAACTCTGCGGCTGAGTGAATGCGCGCCTCGGGCGTCATTTACCCGACACGATAGTTGGGGCTTTCGCGGGTGATCTGGACGTCATGCACATGGCTTTCACGCAGGCCGGCACCGGTGATTTTCACGAATTCACAGTTTCGGCGCATTTCTTCGACGGTGGCACAACCGGTATAGCCCATCGCGGCCCGCAGCCCGCCGACCAATTGGTGGATGACCGCACCGGCCGACCCTTTGTAGGCAACCTGGCCTTCGATCCCTTCGGGCACCAATTTGTCGCTGGCGGCGTCCTTCTGGAAATACCGATCGGCCGAGCCACGCGCCATGGCGCCAAGACTGCCCATGCCGCGATAGGCCTTGAATGAGCGGCCCTGATAGAGGATCACCTCGCCCGGGCTTTCATCGGTGCCGGCAATCATGCTGCCAACCATGGCACAGGAGGCACCGGCGGCAATCGCCTTGGCAAAATCGCCAGAGAATTTGATACCACCATCGGCAATCACCGGCACATCGCCGGCCGCCGCCGCGCAGTCCATCACTGCCGTCAGCTGTGGAACGCCAACACCGGCCACCATACGTGTGGTACAGATCGACCCAGGCCCGATCCCGACCTTGACCGCATCGGCCCCGGCATCAATCAGCGCACGGGTCGCTTCGCCGGTGGCGACATTGCCCGCAATCACCTGTACTTCGTTCGACAGTTGTTTGGCGCGTTTCACCGCTTCGATCACGCCAGCGGAATGGCCATGTGCGGTGTCAATCACCACAATGTCGACCCCGGCATCCACCAGCATTTCGGTCCGTTCAAACCCGGAATCGCCAACGCTTGTCGCTGCCGCAACCCGCAACCGCCCCAACCGGTCCTTGCAGGCCGTCGGGTTCAACACCGCCTGTTCCGTATCCTTCAGGGTCAGCAATCCGGTCAGCTTGCCCTTGCCATCATGCACCAGCAGCTTTTCAATCCGGCGCGCCCGCATCAGGCTTTTGGCTTCTTCCAGATCCGCCGGTTCGGCCAGCATTGCCAGATCCTGCGATGTCATCATCGCCTTCACCGGCGTGTCATCGGACGAGGCAAACCGCATATCCCGGTTGGTCAGGATACCCACCACATGGCCGCGTTCATCGACCACCGGGAAACCGGTGAAATTGTAACGCTCGATCAGGGCCTTGGCATCCGCCAGCGTCTGATCGACCCGCAATGTCACCGGGCTATAGACAATGCCGCTTTCAAAGCGTTTCACCCGCCGCACTTCGCGGGCCTGTTCTTCGGCATTCAGGTTCTTGTGAATCACGCCCATGCCGCCGGCCTGGGCCATGGTGATCGCCATGCGGCTTTCGGTGACGGTATCCATCGCCGAGCTGAGCAACGGAATGTTCAGCGCAATGGATTTCGTCACATATGTGGCGGTGTTGGCAGTGGATGGCAAAACATTGGACGCAGCCGGAACCAGCAGCACATCGTCAAATGTCAGCGCCTCGCGAATCTTCATGGGCGAACCCCCTTCGAGCAGCAGCATTTGACGCCTCCCTATTTCACGGGTCCGGGCGAAAGGGAAGAGCCAAAGGAGCAAACTGCGGCTTTGCGTCCCGACTGTGTCCCCCCTAAGCTTTCCCAAACCAGAGGGAGGATTCCATGCCGCTTGCCATGAACCAAGAGGTGTTCATCACCTGCGCTGTGACCGGCGCGGCCCAGACCCAGGACAAAAGCCCAGCTGTCCCGCGGTCACCGCAACAGATTGCCGACAGCGCCATTGCCGCCGCCCGTGCCGGGGCCGCCATTGTGCATTGCCATGTGCGCGATCCCGACACCGGTGCGCCGTCGCGGCGCCCGCAATATTTCCGCGAGTTGACCGACCGCATTCGCGCGGCGGATGTCGATGTGGTGCTGAACCTGTCCTGTGGCATGGGCGGCGATGTGGTGTTCGGCCCGCCCGACGCGCCCTTGCCGCTGGATGCCAAAGGCACCGATCTGATCAGCACCGAGGAACGTCTGGCGCATGTGATCGAATGTCGGCCCGAGATCTGCACCCTGGATTGCGGCACGATGAATTTTGCCGAAAACGATTATGTCTTGACCAACACCCCCGGCATGTTGCGCGCCATGGGGCGGCGGATGACCGAATTGGGGATCAAACCGGAAATCGAAGCCTTTGATACCGGCCATCTCTGGCTGGCAAAACAATTGGCAAGCGAAGGCGTGCTGGAAGATCCGGCATTGGTTCAGCTTTGCATGGGCGTGCCCTGGGGCGCACCGGACGATCTGACGACCTTTCTCGCGATGGTGGCCGGCATCCCGGAGGGGTGGACATTTTCGGCCTTTGGGCTGGGCCGCAACCAAATGCCCTATGTCGCGGCATCCGTTCTGGCGGGCGGGAATGTGCGTGTCGGGCTGGAAGACAACCTGATGCTGGAGCGCGGCGTTCTGGCCACCAACGCCCAATTGGTGGAACGCGCGGTCGGCATTATCGAACGGTTGGGCGCGCGCGTCATCGGACCACAAGAGGTGCGTGACAAACTTGGGCTGGTGAAACGTGCGCCGGTTTAACTTTTGATGGCAAGGGATTGATATGAAAGCAGCAATCATTGGCGGCGGCGTGATTGGCGGCGGTTGGGCGGCGCGGTTCCTGTTAAATGGCTGGGACGTGGCAGTCCACGACCCAGCCCCCGATGCCGCCGCCAAAATCAACGCCGTGCTGGAAAATGCCCGCGCCTCGCTTCCGGCTTTGTATGACGTGGCCCTGCCGGTTGAGGGGCAATTGACCTTTGCACCCGATATACAAACCGCAATCCAGGGCGCCCTGTGGATACAGGAGAGTGTGCCGGAAAACATCGACCTAAAGCGACGCGTTTACAAAGAGATAGAGCAAAGCGCAGATGTGGGCGCCATTGTGGGTTCTTCGACCTCTGGCTTTTGTCCCAGTGACCTGCAACAGGGGGTGCGCCGCCCCGGGCAATTGATTGTCGCGCATCCGTTCAACCCGGTTTACCTGTTGCCATTGGTGGAACTGGTGCCCTCTGCCGCCACCGCGCCAGAGGTGACGCAGCGCGCCACCGAAATCCTGACCAGTCTGGGCATGCATCCCCTGTTGGTGCGCGCGGAAATCGACGCTCATATCGCCGACCGGCTGTTAGAGGCGGTCTGGCGCGAGGCGCTTTGGCTGGTGCATGATGGTATCGCCACCACGGCGGAAATCGACGATGCGATCCGCTATGGCTTTGGCCTGCGCTGGGGGCAGATGGGGCTGTTTGAAACGTATCGCATTGCCGGTGGCGCGGCCGGGATGCGCCATTTCATGCAGCAATTCGGACCGGCACTGGCCTGGCCCTGGTCGAAACTGACCGATGTGCCAGAGTTCACGCCAGATCTTGTCGATCTGATCGCCAGCCAATCAGATGCGCAATCCGGCCACCTGACGTTTCAGGAGCTTGAGCGCCAGCGCGACGGCAATCTGGTGGCGATGATCCGGGCGCTGAAACAGGGTGGCACGGCGGCGGGCGGCACGGTGGCGCAACATGAGAAAACCCTGACACGCAAACAGGTTACAGACTCTCCCCAAACCGTTGATCGAAGCGTTCCGCCGACCTGGACCGATTACAACGGCCATATGAACGAAACCCATTATCTAGAGGTCGCGGCCCAGGCGACCGACCGTTTTATGGAAATGGTCGGGGTCGATGCCGCCTATATCGCCGCGGGGCGAAGCTTTTTCACTGTGGAAACCCATATCCGCCATCTGGACGAGGTCACCGCAGGCGACCGCATAAGGGTCACGACACAAGTCATTGCTGGTAAAGGCAAAAAGATGCATCTCTTTCACCGGCTTTTGGCCGGGGCGGATCGACGGCTGGTTGCGACGGTGGAGACATTGGTGATCCATGTCGACCTGACCACACGGCGCAGCACGCCGCCACCGCCAGAAATTGCCAGCGCATTGGCGCAATACGCCGCCGATCACGCGGCGCTGGCCCTGCCGGATGGGGCCGGACGCGCAGTGGGCCAGAAAACCTGATGTGTGAGGCAAAAGAGCTGTGACGGCAAAGAAAAGGGGCGCCAAGGCGCCCCAGTTTCACAAACCAAGCTCATCGTTACACCGCTCTACTATTTTTGCCTGCGGCCTGGGTTGCGCCGGGGCGAGCGCACCCGCCCCCGAACCTCTTGTCGATGCCAGATCCCCGAAAGGATCTGGCGGCGTGCTTAGCTACAGCCGCTTGTGCCGCCGCAGGTGTTGCACTTCATGCAAGTCCCGTTGCGCACCAGCGTGTAGTTGCCGCAATCGCCACAGGCTTCGCCCTCATAGCCCTGCATCTTGGCCTTGGCGCGGGCATCCATCGACATGCCGCCGCTGGCGACCGCCGTTGTTGTCGTCGTCACCGCGGTGGCAAGGCTGCCATCCTGCGAAAGTTCCGGTACCAGGGTCTGGAGGGCCGTGACCGGATCTTCGGATTGACCGCCACGCAGCACAACAAGCTCCTGTGGCAGACGTTTGCGCAGGTATCCGGTCGAGCTGATCTGCTTCAGCACGGCCAGAGATTTGGTGGCGGCAGTTTCGCTCACCTCGGTGACGTTGCTTTGCCCCTCTTCGACACCGCGACCCAGATCGTCAAAGCTGTGGCCTTCGGGTTTCACATGCGCGAGGTCGGTGCGGTCCAGATAGCTGACCGCCAGTTCGCGGAAGATATAGTCGAGGATGGAAGTGGCATTCTTGATTGAATCGTTGCCCTGCACCATGCCGGCGGGTTCGAATTTGGTAAAGGTGAAGGCGTCGACGAATTCCTCCAGCGGCACACCATATTGCAGGCCCACCGACACGGCGATGGCAAAGTTGTTCATCATGGCGCGGAACCCCGCACCTTCCTTGTGCATGTCGATAAAGATTTCGCCAAGGGTGCCGTCGGAATATTCACCGGTGCGCAGATAGACCTTGTGACCGCCAACAATCGCCTTTTGGGTATAGCCCTTGCGGCGCTCTGGCATCTTTTCGCGTTCGGTTTTGATGATCTCTTTGACGATGATCTTTTCCACGATCTTTTCGGCCAGCACGGTGGCCTTTTCGTGTTGCGATCCGCTTTCCAGAACTTCGGCCGCTTCGTCATCATCTTCGACCAGCGCCGCCGCCAGAGGCTGCGACAATTTCGAACCATCACGATAGAGCGCGTTGGCCTTGACCCCCATCTGCCAGCTGCGTTCATACGCGGCCTGACAATCTTCGATTGTGGCGTCATTGGCCATGTTGATGGTCTTGGAAATCGCACCCGAGATAAAGGATTGCGCCGCCGCCATCATGTCGATGTGGCTGTTGACCGACAGGAACCGCTTGCCCTTTTTGCCACAGGGGTTGGCACAGTCGAAAATGCCGTAGTCCGCTTCTTTCAGGAACGGCGCGCCTTCCAGGGTCATGGTGCCACAGACATGGTCATTGGCAGCATCAATGTCGGCTTTGGAATAACCAAGATGGCGCAGCAGATCAAAAGTCGGATCGTTCAGTTTCTCTGCCGGAATGCCCAGCACGTTCTGGCAGAACTCTTCGCCCAGCGTCCACTGGTTGAACACAAAGCGGATATCAAACGCCGAGGCCAATGCGCCTTCGACTTTTTCAATCTCGTTCGAGCCAAACCCATGGCCGATCAACGAAGTATGGTTGATGCCCGGTGCATTGCCCAATGTGCCGTGACCCACAGCATAAGAGACAATCTCTTCAATCTGAGACGAGGAATATCCAAGCTTCTCCAACGCTGCCGGAACCGAGCGGTTGATGATCTTGAAGTATCCGCCACCGGCCAGTTTCTTGAACTTCACCAATGCAAAATCGGGTTCAATGCCGGTGGTGTCGCAATCCATCACCAGACCAATTGTGCCGGTTGGCGCAATCACTGTGGTTTGCGCGTTGCGGAACCCGTGTTTTTCACCAAGCTCCAGCGCCTCGTCCCAGGCGGATTTCGCCAGGTCGATCAGGGTCGCATCCGGGCAATTGCTGTGATCCAAGGCAACAGGGTTAATCGTCAGCCCCTCATACCCTTTGGTTTTGCCATATGCGGCGGTGCGGTGATTGCGGATCACCCGCAGCATGTGTTTGGCGTTGCGCTTGTAGCCGGAAAACGGCCCCAGCTCTCCGGCAACCTCGGCCGATGTGGCATAGGCCACGCCGGTCATGATCGCGGTCAAAGCCCCACAAAGCGCCCGGCCCTCTTCGCTGTCATAGCTGAGGCCCATGTTCATCAGCAATCCGCCGATGTTGGCATAGCCCAGACCCAGCGTGCGGAAGTCATAGGACAGCTGCGCGATTTCCTTGGACGGGAATTGCGCCATGGTGACCGAGATTTCCAGCGTCAGCGTCCACAGACGTGTGGCGTGCATGTATTCATCGGCCTGGAACTTGCCATCACGGAAGAAGGTCAGCAGGTTCATCGACGCCAGGTTACAGGCGGTATCGTCAAGGAACATATATTCCGAGCACGGGTTCGATCCGCGGATCGCGCCGTCTTCGGGGCATGTGTGCCACTGGTTCACGGTGTCATGATACTGAATGCCCGGATCGGCACAGGCCCATGCGGCATGGCCCACTTGTTCCCACAGGTCGCGCGCCTTGATGGTCTTGGCAACCTTGCCGTCTGTCCGGTTCAACAGCGCCCAGTCTTCGTCCTTTTTCACCGCTTCAAGGAAGTCATTGGTGACGCGGATCGAGTTGTTCGAGTTCTGGCCCGAAACACTCGCATAGGCTTCGCTGTCCCAATCGGTGTCATAGGTCGGGAATTCGATGCTGGCATAGCCCTGACGGGCGTAATCCAGCACGCGTTTGATATAGGTCTCTGGGATCATCGTGCTTTTGGCCGCACGGATCGCGCCCTTCAGCGTGTCGTTTTTCGCCGGGTCATAGGCATCTTCGACTGTGCCGTCCCATGCGGCAATCGCCTCGAAAATACCGTTCAGCATTTTCTCGTGCATTTTCGAACCGGCCACGATCGAGGCGACCTTTTGTTCTTCCTTGACCTTCCAGTTGATGAATTCTTCGACATCCGGGTGGTCGGCGTCACAAATCACCATCTTGGCCGCGCGGCGAGTGGTGCCGCCGGATTTGATGGCCCCCGCAGCGCGATCGCCAATTTTCAGGAAGCCCATAAGCCCAGAGGATTTGCCACCGCCCGAGAGCGCTTCGCCTTCGGCGCGCAAGGACGAGAAGTTGGTGCCGGTGCCGGAGCCGTATTTGAACAGACGCGCTTCGCGCACCCAAAGGTCCATGATGCCGCCATCACCCACCAGATCATCTGCCACCGACTGGATGAAGCAGGCATGTGGTTGGGGATGTTCATAAGCCGATTTCGATTTGGTCAGCTTGCCGGTCTTGTAATCCACATAGTGGTGGCCCTGCCCCGGGCCGTCGATGCCATAAGCCCAGTGCAGGCCGGTGTTGAACCACTGCGGGCTGTTCGGCGCGGCGCGTTGCGTCGCCAGCATATGGCGCATTTCGTCAAAATAGGCGAGCGCATCTTCTTCGGCGGTGAAATAGCCGCCCTTCCAACCCCAATAGGCCCAGGCCCCAGCAAGGCGGTCAAAAACCTGCTTGGAGGACGTTTCGCCGGATTTTGTGGTCTCGTCCGAGGCAGGGACAGAGCGCCACAGGAATTCAGGCACACCTTTTTCGCGCACTTTCTTCATTTCCGTTGGCACGCCGGCCTTGCGGAAATATTTCTGCGCGATGACATCGCTTGCGACCTGGCTCCAGGATGCGGGAACCTCGACATCGTCCAGACGGAATACAATGGTGCCATCAGGATTGCGGATTTCGGACGCGGTCGTCACGAAATCGATATCTGCATAAGCATCCTGGCCTGCTTTGGTGAACCGTCTTTCGATTTTCATCTTTGCCTCTTTGACCTTTTGTGTTCGCGCCCGGACCTGCGTTGGGCCCTTTGTCGATGGCAGCACCGCCGCCCGTTTGTAACGTACGCATATGACCAGCCGTCCGAATTTGGCGCCGCAGCAGCGGATACGCCCGGACCATGACCGGATATGTATGAATGAGCGGCAGAACGCCCGAGTGAGTGGTTGTTGTCCCCGAACTGCCAGCCGACACAACATGTAGTGTATCCGTTAGCAGCAACCACAATTTGACGTATCCGAACATAGACCGCAACAAGGTTTTTTTAGATAAATTCCACAAAATTATCTTGACCCGCCCGCCACCGGGGGCCCGGCCGATTCAGCCCCGGAATACCCACAGATTTGCCCACAGGCTGTACCCGCGAATTTTCTATGTTTCCGGCATGTTTAGTGGACTGGCGTCACAAACCGCCGTCGCGCGCCCTGCATAAATCCGCGCAAATTGGCTGTGGATAACTTGAATGTTGCAGAAATACGACGGACGGTATGTCAGAACCACAAATGCCGCAGAAACGACCAAAGCGGCCACAAAATGACCGCTCTGCCCCGGTGGGGGCTACTATATATTGTGTGCTGGTGAAGTGGTCGGGACGGCAAGATTCGAACTTGCGACCTACGGTACCCAAAACCGTCGCGCTACCAGGCTGCGCTACGCCCCGAAACCGAGGCTGTTCTTAATCCGGCTTTGCGGTAATGAAAAGCGTTTTATGACGCTTTTTGGAATGTTAATTCACAACATCGAATTTAGTGTCGAAATCGGCGGTGAAATCTATCCACAACCCCGCTCTTTCCACAATGTCGCGCTGGCGCCATGGCGCGCGACAATGGCAGCCTTCAGCAGGGATAGGCCGCCCCGGCCTGTGGCAGTTCGCTGTGACGGACCAAAGTGCCGGGTTTGATGCCGATACGTGCCGCCAAGCCGCCATTGATCTCCAGCACGCTCAGCACGGGAAAATCGCTGGAAATGCCGCGCAGATCGCCGGGCACCGCTTTGGCATGGACCTTTTTGACCACGCCGCGCGCGTCAATGAATATCATGTCCAGGGGAATCAGCGTGTTTTTCATCCAGAAGCTGACTTTGTGCGGTTCCTGATAGATGAACAGCATCCCGGTGCTGTTCGGCATGTCCTCTACGAACATCAGGCCGCGGCCTCTTTCGTCAACGTCATCCGCGACGCTGACGTCGAACGACACTCTTCCGAAATCCCCGGCCAGCTCCACCTTGCCCGGCTCACAGGCGGCAAGCGCCGCCCCGGCCCAAAGAATCGCAGCGGCCGCAATGGCCATTACTCGGGTTTCAAAGCACTTTCCCATGGACAAACCTCAACCGCCATCAATCCGCGTTTGCCATCTATGGCACGCACGCACAGGGCTTCGCCAGCCTGAACATCAGCCAGACCGGATCGGCGCAGCACTTCGACATGCAGGAAGACATCCGCCGATTTGCCAAACACATTGGCAAACCCGAACCCCTTCCCCTTGTCGAACCATTTGACCCGCGCGGGTTCCAGCGGTGCAGCTGCGATCAATGTTGGATCGAAAGCTTCGAAATCGGCCAGTGGCGGCGTACCGTCGTCCTCGGGGGGTTCGATGGTCACAACCGTGACCGCCTGAACGCCGCGCGGGGTTTCCTGAACCTCGACAACAATCCCGGCGCCATCCGCGACAGAGCTTTGGCCATAGTTGCGCAATACGTTTGAATGCAAAAGGATATCCGGGCCGCCCGTCTCGGCGACGATAAACCCGAACCCCTTCAGAGGATCAAACCATTTCACGCGCCCTTCGACCCGATCAGGATAGATAATTTCTTGTGTCAAGTCAGACTCTAGCTCGTTCACTTCCATGTTAACACTTGCAAGCAAGACCCATGAGATTGCAAGTGCAAATGCCTGTTTTTTTAGAGAATTGCATTTCGCGTTACGGGAAATCTACGGGCAAAGTCGCTGAATTTCCCAAGCAGACTCGGCATTTTTTCGCCGCCAGACGAAACGATCGTGTAGCCGAAATGCGCCATCTGCCCAAAATTCAATTTCGACCGGAGTGATTCGCCAGCCACCCCAAAATGGCGGCCGATCCGGGTTCGGACCCTTCTGAACCGTGATCTTGGCAACCTCGGCCATCAATGTGCTGCGCGCATCCAGTGGCCGTGACTGGGCCGATGCCCAGGCGCCCAGCCTGCTCTTTAATGAGCGCGAGTTATAATAGCGATCCGCCTGCGCCCCGTCCTCGCGGGTGACATGACCCCGAACCCGGATCTGACGGCGCAGAGATTTCCAATGCATGACAAAAGCCGCTGTGCCGCTGGCGGCGATCTCATTGCTCTTGGCGCTTTCGTAATTGGTATAGAACACGAACCCTGCATCTTCGATGTCCTTGAGCAGGACCATACGCACATTCGGCATCCCCGCCGCATCAACAGTGGCCAGCGCCACCGCGTTGGGATCGTTGATTTCCTGTGCCTCGGCCTCGGCCAGCCAGCGCCTTGAGATCGCAAATGGATCATCCCCGGCAAAGATCCCGTTTCTTTCCGTCATCTGTCATGCCCTTTTCGCCATGACGGCCAGATCGAATGTTTCCTGCATCCTTCTGTCTGACCGCCCGTTTTGTGCGCTGCGCGCACTTGATGCGCTGTTATGGATGCCATAAAGCCATAGGGAAAGACAGCGGGCGAAGGGTGCAACATGTCAAACACTTTGATGGCAGGAAAACGTGGCCTGATCATGGGTCTGGCCAATGACAAATCAATCGCCTGGGGGATTGCACGTGCGCTCTCCGATGCGGGGGCTGAGCTTGCGTTTTCCTATCAGGGGGATGCGTTGAAAAAACGTGTTGATCCCCTGGCGGCGCAATTGGGCAGCGACATCGTTCTGCCCTGTGATGTCAATGACGAGGCTTCGATTGATGCTCTGTTTGCAGAGCTGAAAGAGCGCTGGGGCGAGCTTGATTTCCTGGTCCATGCCATTGGGTTTTCGGACAAGAGCGAACTGCGCGGTCGGTACGTCGATACCACGCGCGGCAATTTCAACATGACAATGGATATCTCGGTCTATTCCTTTACTGCGGTGATGCAGCGGGCCGAAAAGATGATGAAGCCCGGCGCATCGGCGCTGACCATGACCTATTACGGTGCCGAGCAGGTGATGCCGCATTATAATGTCATGGGTGTGGCCAAGGCCGCGCTGGAGGCTTCGGTGAAATATCTGGCCGAGGATCTGGGCAAAGACGGCATTCGCGTCAATGCGATCAGCGCCGGCCCGATCAAGACGCTGGCCGCCAGCGGCATCGGCGATTTCCGCTACATCATGAAGTGGAATGAGTACAATTCGCCGCTGCGCCGCAATGTCACCATCGACGATGTCGGCAAATCGGCGCTTTACCTGCTGTCCGACCTTGGCTCGGGTGTGACCGGTGAAAACCTGCATGTCGACGCCGGCTATCATGTGGTCGGAATGAAGGCGGTTGACGCCCCCGACATTTCCAAAGGCTGAGGACCATGGGCTGGGAACATATCCTTGCCTTTAACCTGACGCTGCTGGCGGCGCTTGCCTCTCCCGGGCCTGCGCTGCTTTTGTCTTTGCGCAACTCCTTGCTGTTTGGCACCCGGGTCGGGATTGCCACCGGATTGGGTCTTGGGGCGATGGCGGGGTGCTGGACCGCGCTGGCGCTTTTGGGGCTGGATGCGATATTCGTCGCGATTCCATGGGCTTATCTCACGATAAAGATCGCGGGGGCGCTGTACCTTCTGTATATCGCCTGGGGGATGTGGCGGGACGCACGCAAGCCGCTGATCGCCGCCCCCACCGATCAGACCCAGACCCAGACCCAGACCCAGACCCAGACCCAGACCCAGACCCAGACCAGAGCGTTTCGCATCGGCTTTCTGGTCAACCTCGGCAATCCGAAATCCGTACTTTTTGCCTCGGCTGTTTTGCTGGTGATTTTCCCGGTCGATCTGACTTTAGCGCAAAAGGCGCTGATTGTGGGCAACCATCTGGCAGTGGAATGGCTTGTCTATTCGGGCTTTGCCCTGATCCTGTCGACCCGCCCGGCGCGCGATGGATACCTGCGGATGAAACATCTGTTTGACCGGGTGGCGGCGCTGGTGCTGACGGCCCTTGGCCTGCGCTTGATTTTCGGGCGCTGACCCCGGCACCGCCGGCCCCAAACACATCTGCCAAACGCAGTTGGGCGGCAAATGCGATCTGCCAGCTTTCTTTTGCCGATCACATCGGCTAAATCCAAAAAAAACGGAGAGACAGCCATGAGCGACCGCCTGCCGCATGAAAAAGGGTTTCACGTCAGCTGGGATCAGTTGCACCGCGATGCACGGGCGCTTGCCTGGCGGCTTGACGGGCATGGACCGGACGATGGTGCCTGGCGCGCGGTGGTGGCGATCACCCGTGGCGGCATGGCCCCGGCCATGATTGTCGCACGTGAGCTTGACGTCAGAATCGTCGATACAATCTCGGTCAAAAGCTACAACCACCAATCGCAATCCGAACCCAAGGTGATCAAATCCCCGGATATGGATGTGATTGGCGATGGCACTGGTGTGCTGGTGATCGACGATCTGGTGGATACCGGCAAGACAATCGAAACGGTGCGCGCCCATATGCCAAAGGCCCATATCGCCACGGTCTATGCCAAACCCATGGGCCGCCCGCAGGTCCAGACCTTTGTGACCGAGGTCAGCCAGGACACCTGGATCTTTTTCCCCTGGGACATGGCCTTGCAATATGTGGAACCCTACCGCGGCAAGGACTGATCGACGCCAGTCTTCCAAGGTGGCAGCGAAGCGGCCCACAAGGGCCAAAGAGCGGCCAAAGAGCCGCCCTGCCCCTTGCTCCTGTCCCGGCCTGCGCGTAGATACGTCCGGCAACAGATGCGGTAATTTCGGGGACGATCATGGCCAAAGGCAAAAGCATTTCCAAGACATTGGTCTGGATTCTCATGGGTCTGCTGTTTGTTGGCCTCGCCGGGTTTGGCGCGACCAATCTGTCCGGCACCATCCGCACCGTCGGATCGGTCGGGGATCATCCGATTTCGGTCGATGATTATGCCCGTGCCCTGCAACAGGACATCAACAGCTTTCAGGCCCAGACCGGCCAACCGCTCAGCTTTCAACAGGCCCAGGCACTTGGCCTGCCGCAACAGGTCCTCAGCCGCCTGATCACCACCGCGGCCTTTGACAACGAAGCCGAAGATCTGGGCATTTCCGCCGGTGATGATACCGTCGCACGCGAATTGATGCAGATCACCGCCTTTCAAGGGCCGGGTGGCGCATTTGACCGCGAAACCTATCGCTTTGCGCTCGACAATGCCGGGTTGAACGAATCCGAATTTGAAGAAGACCTGCGCCGCGAAACCGCGCGTGCCCTGCTTCAGGCCGCCGTCGTTGCCGGCAACAAAATGCCAACCACCTACACCGAGACATTGTTGGGATTCGTCGGCGAGACCCGCGATTTCAGCTGGGCGATCCTCGACCCAAGCTTCCTGACCGAAGATCTGCCCACCGCGACAGATGCCGACCTGGCCGCGTTTCACGAAGAAAACATTGCCGCCTATACGCTGCCGGAAAGCCGCGACATTACCTATGCCTGGCTGACACCTGCGATGCTGTTCGACACCGTCGAAATCGACGAGGCCAGCCTGCGCAGCGCCTATGACGAACAGACAGAGCGTTTCAATCAGCCCGAACGCCGACTGGTGGAACGTCTGGTGATGCCCGATTCCGAAGCCGCCGACGCGGCAATCGCACGGATCACTGCGGGCGAAACCACCTTTGAGGACGAGGTGACCAGCCGTGAATTGGCACTGGCAGATGTTGATATGGGCGATGTGACCCGTGGCGATCTTGGCGACGCGGCGGATGCAATTTTTGCCGCCGAGGTTGACGCCGTTGTCGGCCCCCTGCCCAGCGATTTCGGCCCTGCGCTGTACCGGATCAACGGCATTCTTCCGGCGCAAGAAACCTCTTTCGACGATGCGACACCGATCCTGCGCGAAGAATTGGCCCAGGATCGCGCCCGCCGGGTGATTGAGGCGCAGGTGACCGATATTGACGATCTTCTGGCCGGTGGCGCCACGCTAGAGGAGCTGGCCGCAGAAACCGACATGCAGCTGGGCCAGATCGACTGGACCGAAAACAGCGATACCGACATCGCGGGCTACGATACATTTCGCGACGCCGCCGCCGCTGTGGCGGACGGCGATTATCCCGAAGTGGCCGAACTTGGCGATGGCGGCATTTTTGCGCTGCGTCTGAACGCGGTGAAACCGCCGCAGGAACAGCCGCTTGCCGACGTGCAGGACCAGGTTGAGCAGGATTGGATCAGCGCAGAAACCGAAACCCGCCTCTTGGCGCGCGCAACAGAGCTGGCCGCCGAAATTGGCGAGGGCAAAACCTTTGCCGCCGTTGGCCTGACCGCGGATCAGCAAACCGGCCAGACGCGCAATGGCTTCCTGCCGGGACTGCCCGCCAATACGCTGACCCAGGTCTTTGCGCTGGACGCCCCCGGCACGCTGACGCTGCCGTTCAACGGCAATGCCGTGGTCCTGCGGCTGGATGCAATCCACGCCCCGGATATGACAAGCGCAGAAAACGCCACGATCCTCGACGCGCTGGCATCACAAGTGTCCAACGGCATTTCGAACGATCTGTTTCAGGCCCTGTCGCAGGACATTCAATCGCGGGTTGGCATCAATATCGACCAGCAGGCGCTCAACGCCGTGCATGCGAATTTCCAATAAGGCCGAACAAAAGGACCGTGACCATGGCTTTGACGCCCGGATTTGACGATTTTGCGCGTGGCTATGCGGCGGGCAGGAACCAGGTGGTCTATACCCGTCTGGCTGCTGACCTCGACACGCCAGTGTCCCTGATGCTGAAACTGACCGGCGCGGCCCAGGATGCCTTTGTTCTGGAATCGGTAACCGGCGGCGAGGTGCGCGGGCGTTATTCGATCATTGGCATGAAGCCCGATCTGGTCTGGAAATGTCACGGCCCAAAGGCCCGGCTGAACCGCCAGGCGCGTTTTGACAACGAGGCTTTTGTCGAAGAAAGCGCCGATCCGTTGACCTCATTGCGCGGCCTGATCGAAGAAAGCCACATCGACCTGCCCGATGACCTGCCGCAATCTGCCGCCGGGCTGTTCGGCTATCTTGGCTACGACATGATCCGTCTGGTGGAACATCTGCCAAATGTGAACCCCGACCCGCTGGGTCTGCCGGATGCCGTCTTGCTGCGCCCTTCGGTGGTGGCGGTGCTTGACGGGGTCAAGGGCGAGGTCACGGTCGTTTCGCCGGCTTGGGTCACTGACGGTCAATCGGCACGCGCCGCCTATGCCCAGGCGGCTGAGCGGGTGATGGATGCGGTCCGCGATCTGGAACGTTCGCTGCCCTCGGAAAGCCGCGATCTGGGCGATGCCACCGACATCGGCGAGCCGGTGTCGAATTTCGCCAAATCCGACTATCTTGCGGCGGTGGAAAAAGCCCGCGATTACATTCGCGCCGGCGATATCTTTCAGGTGGTGCCGTCACAACGCTGGAGCCAGAATTTCCCCCTGCCCCCCTTCGCCCTGTATCGGTCGCTGCGCCGAACAAACCCGTCGCCGTTCATGTTCTACTTCAATTTCGGCGGCTTTCAGGTGGTCGGCGCCTCGCCCGAAATTCTGGTGCGGGTCTTTGGCAAAGAGGTCACGATTCGCCCGATCGCCGGCACCCGCCCGCGTGGCGCCACGCCAGAGGCGGACAATGCCCTCGCCGAAGATCTGCTGTCTGACCAAAAGGAACTGGCAGAGCATCTGATGCTGCTGGATCTGGGCCGCAATGACACTGGCAAAGTGTCAAAAATCGGCACTGTGCGCCCAACAGAAGAATTCATCATCGAACGCTACAGCCATGTGATGCATATCGTGTCCAACGTGGTTGGCGAATTGAACGACAATCAGGATGCCCTGTCGGCTCTGTTGGCTGGCCTGCCTGCGGGCACGGTTTCCGGCGCCCCAAAGGTCCGCGCGATGGAAATCATCGACGAGCTGGAACCGGAAAAACGCGGTGTCTATGGCGGCGGTGTTGGCTATTTCAGCGCCGGGGGCGATATGGATATGTGCATCGCCCTGCGAACAGCGGTGGTGAAGGACGAAACGCTCTATATCCAGGCCGGCGGCGGCGTGGTTTTCGACAGCGACCCGGAAGCTGAATTCCAGGAAACGGTCAATAAATCCAAAGCGATCCGCAAAGCCGCAGAAGAAGCCGGCCGTTTCACCGGCTTCACCAACCGCTGATTCCGGCCCTTTCGGGACAACTTTTCCCGGCCCTTTCGGGCAAGGCGCCTGTCTTTCATCTGACGATAAATATCCCGGGGGGTTTGGGGGGCTGGCCCCCCATCTGTCCTGCGGTTTGGGGGGCTGGCCCCCCAACTGACCTGTGGTTTGGGGACTGACCTCATCGACCCTGTGGTTTGGGGAACTGTGCGCCCCCAGTTAACCGACAAAGGTGCAGATCAACCTAGTCTTCGCTCTGCGCCTCTGCCCGGCTCTTGCCGGACACATCCATCGCCAATGTTGCCGCCATGAACCCGTCAAGATCACCGTCCAAGACGCCCTTGGTATCGCTGGTCTCGTAAGAGGTGCGCAGATCCTTGACCATCTGATAGGGCTGCAAGACATAAGACCGGATCTGGTTGCCCCAGCCTGCATCGCCTTTGGCCTCATGCGCGGCATTGATGTCGGCGTTGCGGCGGTCCAATTCCAATTGATACAGCCGCGATTTCAATGCCTTCATCGCAATGTCGCGGTTCTGGTGCTGGGATTTCTCTGAGCTGGTCACCACAATGCCGGTGGGATTGTGGGTGATACGCACCGCGGAATCGGTGGTGTTGACGTGCTGGCCACCGGCACCCGACGACCGATAGGTATCAATGCGAATGTCGGACGGGTTGACCTCGATCTCGATATTGTCATCCACCACCGGATACACCCAGACCGAGGTGAAGGAGGTGTGCCGCTTGGCCGCGCTGTCAAACGGCGAAATCCGCACCAAGCGGTGCACGCCGCTTTCCGATTTCAGCCAGCCATAGGCATTGGGGCCGGAAATCTTGTAGGCGGCGGATTTGATGCCCGCCTCTTCGCCGGGGCTTTCCGATTGCAACTCGACCTTGTAGCCATGCGATTCGGCCCAGCGGACATACATCCGCGCCAGCATGTTGGCCCAGTCACAGCTCTCGGTGCCGCCCGCGCCGGCGTTGATTTCCAGAAAGGTATCATTGCCGTCGGCCTCGCCGTCGAGCAGCGCCTCCAGCTCTTTCTTGGCGGCGCGTTCGACCAATGCGGAAATCGTCGCTTCAGCGTCGCTCACCACCTCGGCGTCATCTTCCATTTCGCCCAGTTCGATCAACTCAAGACTGTCAGACAGCTCCTGTTTCATCGATTCGTAGGTCTGGACCTTGTCCATCAGGGTCTGACGCTCGCGCATCAGCTTCTGGGCCTTTTCCGGATCATTCCAAAGGTCGGGGTTCTCCGTCATGGCATTGAATTCCTCAAGCCGGTGCGGAGCGGTCTCATAGTCCATCCGCTGGGCCAGCAAAGCCAGCGACTTCTCGATTTCAACAACCTTGTTCTGGATTTCCGCGCGCATTTTATGTCTTTCGGATAAGGCACATCAGTCCTGCCTGATACCAAGGCAAGACTGGCTGAGCAAGGCGAGACCGATCAAGCAGGCCGATCAACCGGGCTGACCAAGCGCCGGGATGACGCGCATCCCGGGGCGAACACCGGTCAAACTATGGCTGACCGGTGATATTGGGGATCGTGGCGGCGATTAATACAGCCCGCCCGCCGACAGGGTGCCAAAGCTGGCTTTGGGTCCGACCACGGCCTTTTTGCCGGTGGATGTCGTGACCTGCTTGGCGGTCTGGCCGTCGGACGAGATGACCTCGAAATTCGATCCCATGGCAAAGCCACCGTCGAACATGATGCCGAACACCGGCTCTTCGCCGCGACGGAAACATTCATTTACCACATTGGCACCGGATGCATCCGATCCCAGCCGCGCCCCGGAGAAGCGGTCAATCTTGATGAATTCGCATTCTTCGGGCACGCGGAATTTGCCGCCGCCGTATTTCTGCACCGCTTCGGACATGAAACGCTGGAACACCGGGCCACAGAACCCGCCGCCCGATGCCCCACGGCCAAGGCTGCGCGGCTGATCAAAACCGATGTAACATCCGGCCACCACGTTAGAGGTAAAGCCGACAAACCACACATCCTTGGCGTCATTGGTGGTGCCGGTCTTGCCTGCGGTGGGCACCGGCAGGTTGACATATTTCGACGCGGTGCCGCGTTCGACCACGCCCTGCATCATCGAGGTCAGCTGATAGGCGGTCACCGGGTCCATCACCCGTTGGCGGTCCGACAGGATGCTGGGCCCGCGCGACGCGGAAATGGCGGGATCGGCACAATCAACGCAATCGCGGGTGTCGTGGCGATAGACGGTCTTGCCGTAACGGTCCTGCACCCGGTCGACCAATGTCGGCTCGACCCGTTCACCACCGTTGGCGAACATCGCATAGGCGGCCACCATCTTGAACAATGTGGTTTCCTGCGACCCCAGCGCATTGGCCAGAACCGGGCTCAGCCGGTCATAGACGCCGAAACGTTCGGCATATTGGCCAACCACATCCATCCCGACCTCTTGCGCCAGCCGGATCGTCATCAGGTTCCGCGACCGTTCAATCCCGGTGCGCAGCGGCGTCGGGCCATAAAACTGGTTCGAGGCGTTTTTCGGCCGCCACACACCCTGGGGTGTGTTGATCTCGATCGGGGCGTCGACCACGATTGTCGCCGGGGTATAGCCGGAATCAAGCGCCGAGGCATAGACAAAGGGTTTGAATGACGACCCCGGTTGACGCCGCGCCTGAGTGGCGCGGTTGAAGACCGAATTCTGATAGGAAAACCCGCCCTGCATCGCAATGACCCGGCCGGTGTTGACGTCCATCGCCATGAACCCGCCCTGCACCTGCGGCACCTGGCGCAGGGTCCAGCGGATGAATGCACCGGTGCCATTGTCGCCTTCGGTCATGCGGCGCACATGGACAACATCACCAACCTTGAAGTTGTCGACAAAGCTGCCCCGGACCCAATCAATATCCTTGCGCGGCACCACATGCGGGGCGTTGACGTTGGCGTCCACGCCTTCGATGCCCAGGCGCATCTGCTGATCGCCGATCTCCAGCACCACCGCCGGGAACCATTGGCTCTCTAGCGTGACGTCGCGCGCGACGCGGACATTGGCCAGTTCCTCGGCCCAATTGTCGATCTTGGCGACGTCGATCTTTTTGCCCGTGCCACGCCAGCGGCCCAATCCACGGTCATATTGCTCCAGCTGCTTTTGCAGCGCATGGGCGGCAATCACCTGCATGTCCGGGTCAATCGTGGCGCGGACGGTCAAACCGCCCGAGAAGAATTCGCCCTCGCCAAAATCCTCAGACAGCTGACGGCGAATTTCATCGGTGAAGTAATCCCGTGGCGGCAGCGTATTTTTGAAGCTTTCGAAATCCCCGTTCTGCACCGATCGCAGCGGTTGCGCCACTTCCTGGGTGTAGACGGCGTTGCTGATATAGCCATTTTCCTGCATCTCGCGCAGCACGAAATTGCGCCGTTCCATCAACCGCTCCTTGCGGCGCACCGGATGGAAATCAGACGGCGCTTTGGGCAGGGAGGCCAGAAAGGCGGCCTCATGCGGGGCCAGTTCGCCAAGCGTCTTGTTGAAATAGGTCTGCGCAGCGGCCGCCACGCCATAGGAATTCTGGCCGAGGAAGATCTCGTTCATGTAAAGTTCGAGAATGCGGTCCTTCGGCAGGGTTTCTTCCAGCCGGGTGGCCAGAATGATTTCCTTGATCTTGCGCTCGATCCGGCGGTCACCAGAGAGCAGGAAGTTTTTCATCACCTGCTGGGTAATTGTCGACGCCCCGCGCACATTGCGGCCACGCGACTGCACAGCCTGAACCGCAGCGGCCACAATGCCGCGCGCGTCATAGCCGCCATGTTCATAGAAATTCTTGTCCTCGGCGGAAATGAACGCCTGTTTGACCAAGTCGGGGATTTCATCCGCCGGGGCAAACAGCCTGCGTTCCTTGGCAAATTCGTCGATCATCCGCCCCTCGCCGGAATAGATCCGGCTGATGGTCGGCGGGGTATATTGCGCCAATGATTCGTGGCTCGGCAAATCCCGGCCATAGACCCAGAAGATCGCGCCAACCGACAGCGCCACAACCGCACCGCCCATAGTCACAAGGGTGAATATGCCGCCAAAAAAAGAAAGGATGAACCTCAGCACCGCGCGCTCCTGCTGTCTAGGGGGCCTATATAGGCCGCAAGTTCGACCCCGTCAAAACACAACATCCGTTATATTAGCTGCCTGCGGAATTCAGCCCACAGGCGGCAAAACCCCTATTTTCGCCGCAGGGGTTCAATGGTCGCATCCGCCATCGACCAGGCCAGAACGCCGTCGCGAATGCCCTGGGCCATTTTCGCCCGCCATTCCGGGTCTTGCAGGTTTTGCAGGTCACGGTCGGTCGACAGAAATCCGACTTCGACCAGAACACTGGGAATATCGGCGGCCTTCAGCACCGAAAAACCGGCTTGGCGCAGGGGACGTTTATGCACCTGACCGACCCGGTTCTCTATCGACTTTACCATCGCCTTGGCCAGCATGGTGGATCGTGGGCCGTTGTCATGACGGGCAAGATCCATCAGCACCTGCGCCACCGCATCATCCGATCCGGTCAAATCGACACCGGCCAGAAGATCCCCCCTGTCATGGCGTTCTGCCAGCGCGGAACTGGCCTCGTCGGTGGCGGTTTCGGACAGGGTATAGACCGTGGCACCATGGGCCACCCCCTCCTCCAGCGCGTCGGCGTGCAGCGAGATGAACAGATCCGCCCCGGCATGGCGCGCAATCGCAACCCGCGCTTCGAGCGAGACAAAGACATCTTCCTCGCGGGTCATGATGACCTCGATCCCGCCGGCGCGCAGCAGCGCCTCCTTGATGTCCCGCGCCAATTGCAGGACCAGATCAGATTCCCGGAAATTGTTGCGCAGCGCACCAGGATCAATGCCGCCGTGACCGGGGTCGAGCACAATTGTGATCGTGCCTGGGCCCTCGCTCGACGTGTCATTTGCAGCAGTGGTCAAACTGGGATTTGGCAGCACCCAACGGGCGTCCGGCGTGCTGCCGATAGCGGCATCAAACGCCGCGCGATCCACGGATTTCAGCGTGACGGTCAATTGCGCCCCGGCCTTGTCGTCGGCCACATCCAGTGCGGCAGTCTGCACCGCAAGCGGCGCAGTCAGCTCGGCAACGAAGCGCGACCAACCGGGTTGCAATGCGCCAAACCGAACGGTGCGAAACGCATCAGAGGCAAAGCTGTCCGCCGAGAGGCCGGTCCAATCAACCTCTTGAAAGTCCAGCACAAACCGGTCCGGGTTACCCAAGGTATAGGCGCGCCACGGCACGCCCTGGCTTAGCCCGAGGGACAGCGTCACACCGCCCGCCCTGTGGTCGTCAAAACCGCTTTCATCCGGCAGAACCCGCGCCAAGGCCCCGAATTCCTGTGCCATCGCGCCGCCCGGCGCAACCAGACAGCAAAGCGCGACAATGCAAAGTTTGAGAAATGAACCGCTCATGTGCCAATAACCTTTTGGCCGGGTCTGGTGCCCGGCTTACGCCCCGAAAGGTATCATTTTCCGGCGCGGCCTGCATCCCCAATTGCGGGGGGACCGCGCCGAATTATGCTTAATAGGAATAGGTCACGCCGGTCACAATTGACTGGGCCAGCGCGAATTCGGCCCATGTGCCGGCCCCGCCACGGGCACGAATTTCCTGTAATTGCGCCTTGGCCCCGGCAAAATCACCCTGCTCCAACAACCCCTGCCCCATATAAGAGCGCGCCAGAAAACTGTCGGGGTTCTGGTCCAGTGCCATGGCGTAATGCGCCATCGCCGCATCCCAATCGCCCAATTTGCGCGCCGTGAACCCAAGATAGGTCTGCGCCCGCCCATCGCCCTGCAATTGCATGGCCAAGGCGGCATTGCGCGCCGCGCCATATTGCCCGGCATAGGCAAATTCGCGTGCCGCGGCAAAGCGGTCGTTATCATTCAACAGATGGCTTTCGACTTCGACACAGGCCTCGGTCTCTTTGTCCCAGACCATGCCGTCGTCACATTCCATGGTGGTTTCGGTGGCTTCGGGCGGCGCGGTCTCTTCAACTTCGGTTTCGGTGGGGGTTTCTGTCCCTACAGCAAAGGCCGCAAACGGCAACAAGGCCAAAACAAACACAGCAGACCGCAACATGATCAGAATCCTTTTGTGAGAATGATGATCAAAGCCTAGCACGGGGCCGGCCTGTTTCGGCCAGCAGATTTGTCAAAACTTCGTCAGCACCGCCCCCCAAAACACGGGTCTTCCGTGGCAAGGTGCCGTCGGCTAGCGACCGGCCATGAACGTCTTGAGCCGCGCCAGCCCCTCGCGGATGTCGGACGTGGCCCGCGCATAGGAAAACCGCACCGTTCCCGCGCCGCGCACCGGATCAAAATCCAGCCCCGGTGTCACCGCCACCCCCGCCTGATCGAGGATTTCGCGGCAAAATGCGAGGCTGTCATCGGTCAGATGGCTGACGTCGGCATAGACATAAAACGCCCCATCCGGCGGCGCGATCCGATCGAATCCGGCCTCTGGCAACCCTTCAAGCATCAGCCTGCGGTTTTCGGCATAGACCCGCAAGTTGGCCTGCAATTCATCCTTGCATTCCATCGCCGCAAGCGCCGCAACCTGGCTGACATGCGGCGCGCAGATGAACATGTTCTGCGCCAAACGTTCGATTTTGCGCACATGATCCTCGGGCACCACCATCCAGCCAACCCGCCAGCCCGTCATGCTGAAATACTTGGAAAAGGAATTGATCACATAACATTCATCAGTGATTTCCAGCGCGGTGACCGCCTTGGCCTCATATTCGATGCCGTGGTAAATCTCGTCAGAGATAAAGGCCGCGCCCTTGGCATGGGTGGCCTCGATCAGCGCCGTCATCGCCTTGTGGTTCAGCATCGTGCCGCTGGGGTTGGCGGGTGAGGCCACCAAAAGCCCCTGAATATCCAGTGCGGCAAAGTCATCCGGCACCGGCTGCAACCGGTTTTCCGGCCGGGTTTGCAGATCCACCGGCGCAAGCGACAGCCCCTTCAGGATCTGGCGATAGCTGGGATAGCCCGGCGCGCCAATCGCGACACGGTCCCCGGCGTCAAACAAGGCGGTAAAGGCCAAAAGGAACGCGCCTGACGAGCCCGGTGTGACAATCACCCGCGCCGGATCGAGCGTGATTCCGTACCAATCGGCATAAAGCCGCGCAATGCGGTCGCGCAATTCTGGCAGCCCCAGCGCCACCGTATACCCCATCGCGTCATCCCGCATGGCCCCGGAAACGGCGTCCAATGCACCTTGTGGGGCTGGCGTTCCGGGCTGGCCGACCTCCATGTGAATGATATGGCGGCCTGCGGCCTCGGCACGGCGTGCGGCCTCCATCACATCCATCACAATGAAGGGATCAACCTCTCCGCGGCTTGAACCTCGCATCTATCTCTCCCAAACTCTGCGCCATACCGTCGTGTCGTGCGGTTGTCCGGGATCATGACAGGCAGGTCAATGCAGATACTTACGCGCCTTGTGACAACGATGCTGGTCTGGGCCATGCTGGCCCTGCCCGCCGCCGCGCGTGGGTTGATCCGCGATGCGGATGTGGAATACGCGCTGAAACAGATCGCCGCGCCGATCCTGCGCGCAGCGGGCCTGCCGTCTTCGACGCGAATCATTGTGATCAACGATTCCTCGCTCAATGCCTTTGTGGCGGACAATCAGCATATCTTTTTGCACTCTGGTCTGATCATGAAGCTGAAAAGCGCCCCGGCCCTGCAATATGTCATTGCCCACGAGGCCAGCCATATCAGCAACGGCCATATCGCCCGCCGCACCGGCAATGCGCGGGCCGCCAGCACCGCTGCGGGCCTTGGGATCATCATTGCAACCGCTGCCGCCGCCGCTTCGGGCAATGCAGGCGCCGGCGCCGGTGTGGCGATCGGATTGCAAAGCTCGGCCTTGCGCAATTTTCTGGCCCATTCCCGCGCCGAAGAAAGCTCGGCCGATATCAGCGCCCTGCGGGCCATGGTGCGCGCCGGCATCGACCCCAAGGCGGCCATCGAAGTGCATGACATCTTTCGCGGGCAAGAGGCCCTGAGCCTCGGGCGGCAAGACCCCTATATGCGGTCCCATCCGCTGACACGTGACCGGCTGCGCGCCGCTCAGGCCTTTGTCGCGGGCAACAAGGTGAAAACCCAATCCGACCCTGCGGCGCAATATTGGTTTGCCCGCGCCCAGGGCAAACTCTCTGCGTTTTTGCGCGCCCCCAGCTGGACCCTGCGGCGGGCCAATGCCAGCGCGACCAAGGACATCACCCTGATGCGACAGGCCATTGCCCACCACCGATCCTCGAACCTGAAAAAGGCATTGCAGGCCATGGATGGCGCGCTGTCGCTGCGCCCGCGTGATGCATTTTATATGGAGCTGAAGGGCCAGATCCTGCTGGAAAACCGCCAGTTTTCAAATGCCGCACAGGTTTACCGCGCGGCGAACCGTCTGGCCCCGAGCGAGCCGCTGATCCTTGGCGGGTTGGGCCGGGCGGAACTGGCATCGGGCAACCCGCGTGCGGCGCTCGACTCGCTGGAAAAGGCCCGCGCCCGCGATTTCCGCGATCCGCGCATCCTGCGCGATCTGGCGGTGGCCAATGCCAAACTTGGCAACAATGGCATGGCCTCGCTTCTGACTGCCGAACGCTATGCCCTTTTGGGCAAGGCCAAGGACGCCCGACTTCACGCCACCCGCGCCGAAGCGCTTTTGCCGCGGGGTTCCGGCCCTTGGCGGCGGGCGCAGGATGTGCTTTCTGCCACCAAGAACCTGCGCTGAGCCGCCCCATGATAACAGGAACCGCCATGACCCGCCTTTTCAAGACAATCACTTTGACCAGCGCCCTTGCCCTTGCCGGCCCAGCATTGGCCAGCGACCTGACCGCGATGACCGATCCGGAACGCGATGCGTTTCGCGCCGAGGTCCGCGCATATCTTCTGGACCACCCCGAGGTGATTTTTGAAGCCGTGGACGAGATGAAACGCCGCGATGCCGCCGCTCAGGACAACATGGATGAAACGCTGGTGCGCAACAACGCCGAGGCGATTTTTGACGATGGTTTCAGCCATGTCGGCGGCAATCTGGACGGTGACATCACCCTCGTCGAATTCATGGATTACCGCTGTGGCTATTGCCGCAAGGCGCATGACGAAGTGAAGGAATTGATCGCTTCAGACGGCAACATCCGCTTCATCACCAAGGAATTCCCGATCCTGGGGCCTGACAGCCTCGAAAGTTCGAAATTCGCCATCGCGGTGCGCCGTGTGGCTGGCGACGATGCCTATGTTGCGGCCTCCGACACCTTGATGACCTTCAACGGCAGCGTAAGCGACACCACGCTGCGCCGCCTGGCTGATGGGCTGGGGCTGGACAGCGATGCCGTGCTGGCCGAGATGAAAAGCGACGAAGTCGCGCGCATCATCGCCGACACCCGCGCCCTGGCGCAAAAGCTGCAAATCAACGGCACGCCGACCTTTGTGATGGGTGACACCATGCTGCGCGGCTATCTGCCGTTGGATGCCATGCGCCAGGTCGTCGAACAGACCCGCGCCGACAGCTAAAGCCGAAACAAGCGGCCTCGCACCACGACCCGAGAGCGGTTCAAATGGTGCGGGGCCGTATTTTGCGACTTATTCCGCGGCCTTCACTTCGGCGGCGTCAAGTTGCGCTGCCTTCTTCTCGACCTCTTCGACGATATGATCGATCATCTGGTCGTTTGACATTTTGTGGCTGGCCTTGCCCGCAAGATAGACCATGCCGCTGCCTGCCCCGCCGCCGGTGAAACCGACATCGGTCATCAGCGCCTCGCCCGGACCATTCACCACACAGCCGATGATCGACAGGCTCATCGGGGTTTTGATGTGTTCCAGCCGCTGCTCCAGCGTTTCAACCGTCTTGATCACATCGAACCCCTGCCGCGCACAGGACGGGCAGGAAATGATGTTCACGCCCCGGTGCCGCAGGCCGAGAGATTTCAGAATTTCAAAGCCAACCTTGACCTCTTCCACGGGATCCGCCGACAGGCTGACGCGGATCGTGTCGCCAATCCCCATCCACAACAGATTGCCCATGCCAATGGCGCTTTTGATGGTGCCGGATGTCAGCCCGCCAGCCTCGGTAATCCCGAGGTGGATCGGCGCATCTGTCGCATCTGCCAGCGCCTGATAGGCGGCGGCAGCCATGAACACGTCAGAGGCTTTGCAGGAAATCTTGAACTCGTGAAAATCGTTGTCCTGCAAGACCTTGATATGGTCGAGACCGGATTCGACCATCGCCTCGGGCGTGGGTTCACCGTATTTGTCCAACAGGTGCTTTTCCAACGACCCGGCATTGACCCCGATCCGCATCGAACAGCCATGATCGCGGGCCGCCCGGATCACTTCGCGCACCCGGTCTTCGGAACCGATATTGCCGGGATTGATCCGCAGACAGGCAGCGCCGGCCTCGGCCGCTTCGATGCCGCGCTTGTAGTGGAAATGAATGTCGGCCACGATCGGCACCGGGCTTTCGCGACAGATTTCCTTCATCGCGCGGGCCGAATCCTCGTCCGGGACCGAAACCCGCACAATATCCGCCCCGGCATCTGCCGCGCGAATGATCTGCGCCAATGTCCCTTTGACATCGGTGGTCACGGTGTTGGTCATGGTCTGCACCGAAATCGGCGCATCCCCGCCAACCGGCACTGTACCGACCATCACCTGACGGCTCTTGCGGCGGTAAATATTGCGCCACGGGCGGACGTGATTAAGGCTCATATCGGACATCCCTGCAACAGCGGTGATTTGTCCTGCAACCTAGTCAAGATTGTCGGTTTTGCAATGTGTCAATGTCGCCGGATCCGCATGGATCCGCACAAGCCGGGCAGAGACCGATTATTCGCCGACCGGCGCAGCAGGAACAGAGCCCACACGCAGGTTCAATTCTGCCACCATCTTTTCAAGATCGGCATCTTTGGTCGGATCGGCCGGCTGATACCGTTCGGTCAGGCTGGCAGCGGCCAGAACCACATTCGACGTCACCGCGCCACGTGGGCCTGCGGGGCCAAATGTCTGGCCGTTGACCGCGAAATAGATCGCGCCGGACGCCCCAACCCGCAGAGTCGCAGGATCGTCGGTCTGCGGCACATCATAGGTGTCGCCGGCATTCATCACCGCCTCGAAGACCACCGATCCATCCGCGCCACGCACCCGAACCCAGGCCGGGCGCACCGCCACCAGTTGAACCCCCGGCGTTGCCGGTTCCAGAACCTGCGGCAGAATATTGGCAATCGCCTGCTGCAGGGGCACATCGCCCGACGCCGCGGCGCTGGCCGTGGCAATTGTCGGCGCGCGTTCGCGCGACGCATGGGCGAAACTTCCGACCCGCGAAGGATCCAGCGTTGAAATCGGCGCATCCCGCGCAATCAGCACAGGCACATCAAGAGCTTGCGGGCGGTAAAGCCGGTCCAGCGGCTCCTCGGACGGCGGGGTAAAGACCCCCGATGCGCGCACCTCATCCGGGTCGGACTCCCCGGCCTGCGGCGCAATACGCCCTGCCCCTTCAAGCGGATCAAGCTCGGCCAGGGCAATTGGTGTCTGATCCACCGGGGTCAGTTGCACCCGTTGAATTTCCTGCAAAACGCTCCACCCGCCATAGCCGATCCCGGCGATCAACAGCAGCAAAACCATCATCGACCCGACGGCACCGGGTTCGATGCGCGACAGAATGCTGTCGTTTGCCGGGGTGAACGGCATGTTGGGGTCTTTGAAAATATCCCGCTCGCCAGAGGCTCTGGTCGTCAACGGCGCAGAGGGCTTTCGCGCGCTCGATGCATCGGCGGACATGCCATGGGCGGTGATGAAACCGCTTTCGGCGCAGAATTTCTGAAACGTGGAATCCGGGTCCATCCCAAGATACCGCGCATAAGACCGCACATACCCGGCGATGAAACCGGGGGTGTCAAATGCTTCGGGATCACAGTTTTCGATGGCCGCGATATAGGCTGCCTTGATGCGCAATTCGCGCTGCACATCCAGCAGGGACTTGCCCATGGTGGCGCGTTCGCCGCGCATCAAATCACCAAGGCGCAGATCAAAATCGTCAAAACCGCGGGGGCCGACATCTGTCTCTGGTAAAGCTTTATCGCGCCGCGATTTGCGCCCAATCATACGTCTCTGCCCCGTCTTTCCGCTGCCCTGACTTATGCCTTACCCCTAAGGCGTAGGGCGATTCGTGCCGCCCCACTTGTTGCGCTAACGTTAGCACGGAACAAGAGAAATTGCAGTGACAAAGAAAATCATGCGGATAGGTCGGCGCGATTCAGCGCACAATGCGACCAAAGATCGTCCATCGCGTTGACAAGTGCATCCATTTCCCGCGGTCCATGGACCGGCGACGGCGTAAAGCGAAGCCGCTCGGTGCCGCGGGGCACGGTGGGGTAATTGATGGGTTGAACATAAATCCCATAGCTTTCCAAAAGCATATCACTCAGCTTTTTGGTGTGCTTGGGATCGCCAACGATGACCGGCACGATATGGGTGCCGTGATCAATGATCGGCAAGCCCATGCCCTTCAGCCGCAGCTTGAGAATGCTGGCCTGGGTCTGGTGACGTTCGCGCAGCGCCTGATCGGTTTTCAAATGCCGCACAGAGGCCGCAGCCCCGGCAGCAACCGCAGGCGGGATCGACGTGGTAAAGATGAACCCCGGCGCATAAGATCTTATGGCGTCACACATTTTGTCGCTCGCGGCGATATAGCCGCCCATCACGCCATAGGCCTTGGCCAGGGTGCCGTTGATGATATCCAACCGATGCATCAGCCGATCACGTTCCGCCACGCCACCGCCGCGCGGGCCATACATGCCCACCGCATGGACCTCATCAATATAGGTCAGCGCACCGAATTCATCCGCCAGATCACAAATCGCCTCGATCGGACCGAAATCGCCATCCATCGAGTAAATTGATTCAAATGCGATCAACTTTGGCGCGTCCGGGTCGTCGGCCGCCAGCAGCTCACGCAGATGTGCGATGTCGTTATGACGAAAGATCCGCTTGGCCCCACCGTTGCGCCGGACGCCTTCGATCATCGATGCATGGTTCAATGCATCGGAATAGATGATCAGACCCGGGAACAATTTGGGCAATGTGCTTAATGTTGCATCATTTGCGATATAGGCCGAGGTGAACAGCAGCGCCGATTCCTTGCCATGCAGATCGGCAAGTTCAGCCTCAAGTTGCTTGTGATAGATGGTCGTGCCGGAAATGTTGCGCGTGCCGCCCGAACCGGCGCCGGTGGCGTCAATCGCTTCGTGCATGGCATCCAGCACAACCGGATGCTGCCCCATCCCAAGGTAATCATTGCCACACCAAACGGTGATCGGTTGTTCGCTGCCATCGGGTTTGCGCCAGATGGCATGCGGGTATTGACCCTGCTTCCGTTCGATATCGATGAACGTGCGATAGCGACCTTCTTCGTGAAGACGGTTCAGAGCAGTTTCAAGCTTCTCGGTAAAATCCACTTTATGGGTCACCGGGTCACCTCCGTTTGCGTGGGGCGGTCTGCCCTGCGTTGGAACCGGACCGTGGCGGATTTCCCGTCGCGGTCAAATTCACGATCATGAATAAATACAGCGGGGCCCCCCGCCTGACAACCTATGTAATACCTGACCCCATCTTCGGGCATTGATCCAAATCAAAGGTCACTGGACAGTCGTTTCCGCATCGTTAGGGTCTGACGCAAAAAGGAAACTGCCCATGGATATTTCGCCTGTTCTGACCCGAATCGATTCCGATCTCAATGCGGCATCTGACCGCTTGCTGGAACTTCTGCGGATTCCGTCGATTTCAACCGACCCGGACTATCGCGAAGACTGCCAGAAAGCGGCGGATTGGCTGGTTGCGGATCTGCAATCTCTTGGCGCCGAGGCGCGCAAATGCCCCACACCGGGGCATCCGATGGTGATCGGCCATCTGGGCGACACCGGGCCGCATTTGCTGTTTTACGGCCACTACGATGTGCAACCGGTTGATCCGCTGGATCTGTGGGATGCAGATCCGTTTGATCCCAAGATCGAGGAGACCCCAAATGGCCGGGTCATTCGCGGCCGCGGCGCATCGGATGACAAAGGCCAGTTGATGACCTTTATCGAGGCCTGTCGCGCCTATATTGCCGTGCATGGCAAATTGCCCTGCCGCATCACCTTCTTTTTCGAAGGCGAAGAAGAAAGCGGCTCGCCCTCGCTTATCCCCTTCATGAAAGAGAACGCCGCAGAGCTGACCTCGGACATTGCCTTGATCTGCGACACCGGCATGTTGAATCAGGACACCCCTTGTATCACCACCATGTTGCGCGGGTTGGTGGGCGAGGAAATCACCATCACCGGCCCGGACAAGGATCTTCATTCCGGCATGTTCGGCGGCATTGCGATGAACCCGATCCGGGTGTTGTCGCGCATTCTGGCGGGGCTGCATGATGATATGGGGCGCGTCACCCTGCCCGGGTTTTATGACGATGTGCCAGAGCTGCCCGAGGCGATCCGCGACCAATGGGCGGCCCTGGGCGATCCATCGGAACGGGCACGGGACTTCCTGTCGGCGGTGGGCCTGTCGGAACCAGCGGGCGAATCGACGCGCACCGGATTGGAAATGATCTGGTCGCGCCCGACCTGTGACGTGAACGGCATCTGGGGCGGTTATACCGGCGAAGGGTTCAAAACCGTGTTGCCATCGCAGGCGCATGCGAAATTGTCGTTCCGTCTGGTCGGGCAACAAAACCCCGAAACCATCCGCGACGCATTGCGCGCCTATGTGACCGCACAACTGCCCCCCGATTGCAGCGTGACGTTCAAGGCACATGGCGCATCGCCGGCCGCCACGATGGACACCTCTTCCCCGATGTTCGAAGCCGCCCGCCAGGCGCTTTCGGACGAATGGCCCAATCCGGCGGTCTTTGCCGGTTGTGGTGGCTCGATCCCGATTGCGGGCTATTTCGGCGATTACCTGTCGATGCCGGCGATGCTGATCGGCTTTGGTCAGGATGATGACCAGATCCATTCCCCGAACGAGAAATATGATCTGGCCAGTTTCCACAAAGGCACCCGCAGCTGGGCGCGGGTATTGGAAAAAATCGGGGCCCAGGCGGGCTCCTGACGAAAACTGTCAAGGGTGGTCAGTAAGACGGTCAGGCAGAAACACAGGAGACCTGCCATGATCGACCATTCCGGCCTTAGCGTGTCGAACTTTGACGCGGCCCGCGCCTTTTACGATGCCGCCCTTGCCCCGTTGGGCGGGGCGGTGATGATAGAGATCCCGCTGGAACACACCGGCGGGGTCAAGGTCTGTGGCTATGGCACCGATCGCCCGACATTCTGGCTCAGCGAGGGCGCGGCCCAGACCCCGCCCTGTCATTTCGCCTTTGTTGCGGCCGATCATGCCCAGGTTCGCGGGTTTTATGACGCTGCACTGGCGGCGGGCGGCACCGACAACGGCGCCCCCGGCCCCCGCCCGCATTATCACGCGGATTATTACGGTGCCTTTGTGCGCGACCCGGATGGAAACAATATCGAGGCCGTCTGCCACGCGCCGCAGTAACCGGCGGGGTGCGCATCCGTTGCGCACCCTTTGCCCATCGCAGGGCGCAGTTTTCTGTCCCGGTGTCCGGCCCAAGTGACCGGGCAACCAATCACAGCGCCACAGTGACCGAATAGCCGAATTCGATGCTTTGGCCCGGGTCCAACGCAACGGAATTGGGCCGATCTGCGATTTGGTGCCCGTCACCGACATGGGGTGCGGTGCCATGCCAGGGCTCTATGCACAGAAACGGTGCGCCGGTGGGGCGCCAAAGGGCCAGATCCGGCAGGTTCGTGAAGTTGAATTCAAGGCCCCTTCCGTCCGGCAGCCCGTAAAACAATGCATCCGAACCGTTGGGGAACACCAGGGCATCGTCGACAAACAGCTCTTCGCGAATCTCCAGACGCCCATTCACAAATGGACCGGGGATCGGATCGCGACGCAGCAATCCCCCCTCCAATCTTCGCATGTCCGGCGCGCCGCCCGACGCCAGCGACACATGGTGAACTGCATCCCCATCTCCGGCCCCGGTCCCAGCACCGGGCAGTGGCCAACAGAACGCCGGATGAAACCCAAAGCCAAAGGGCATCACCCGGTCGCTTTCGTTTTCCACCCGTGCGGTCACATGCAGCGTCGCCCCGTCCAGCCGGTGCGAAATTTCCAATGTAAATGCATAGGGATAGACCGCCCGGCTGTCGTCCGTGTCGCGCAGCACATGGCAGCACATCTCATCACTCTGCTCCTTGAGCGCAAAGTTGCTGCGGCGGGCAAAACCGTGTTGAGCCATCTTTGCGCTGAAGTCATCCACGGCAATAATGTCGTCGACCGCACGCCCGACAATCGGAAACAGGACCGGGGCCCGCCCGCCCCAGAACCGGGTGTCGCCATGCCACAGAAGGTCGTCGCCATCGTGGGTGCGCAGATATTGCATCTCGGCGCCAAGCGGCGAAACCGACAGGCTGAGTACCGTGTTTTGCAGATGGAGTTCACTGGGCATGGGGTGTTTGTCCTCTTCAGACTTCAATCCTTATCTACGGACCGACTATCCCAATCCATCAATAGAGAGAACCAAAGGCGAGCCCCCCCAGCCCGAATTTGACCGGAAAAGCCCAAAATTTATGCCCGCCGCCAAAGCGGTCCAATCAATGCAGCGCCCTCAAACATGCCCGATGAATCGCTCTGGCAGCAGCATTTGGCGCGTGTTTTCGCGCCGGTCGAATTGCCAGAACCCGGTTTCGCCGCGCGCCTTCCATGTTCGGTGCATCCGCTTGCGCACCCCGGTCAGGTCAAATTCCACCATCTCGCGCGTGGCAAAGGCGTCAAATACCGCCCGATCCTCGCCACGGGCCTCGGCAAACCAATGGCGACCGATCGAGGCCTCCTTGACCCCGGCCCCGACATCCGCCGTCACCGCATTGCGGCGGTTCATCGTGTCGACGTAATTGCCGAAATCACAGAATTTCAGATGAAACAGCAACAAGGCCTCTGGCGTCCGCAGCTTTTCGGCCTGGGTGAAATGCCCGCCCCGCGCGATTTTGGTGCCCAGCGACACCACACAGGGTTTGGAATAATGCGGCGCGACCCGCACATGACGGCGCGGCCCGAGGATGTGATCGGCGATCGGCTGATCTTCGATATCAATCCGGTGCAGCACCTCCAGCCCCACGGGCGTCAAAACCTGGCGCAGAGGTTGATCGCGCAGGAAATCCAGCAGCCCCCCGGCCACCGCCGGGTCAACCACCACCAATTCATCCACATCGCCCACAATCACATGATCGTAATAACAGCGCAGCCCCTGCACCGTATTGTTCAGCATCCGCCAGCGTTTCATATCGAAATTCGGGTGCGGATCGCCGGGAATGCCAATGATATTGCAGCCCTGCGCCAGTTCGGCGACCTCCGTGCCGCGGCCGTGATTGACGATGTAGCAATTTTCCCGCCCCAGTTGGTCACCGTAATGGCGCAGCCAGGCGCGCAGGAAAAAGGCGTCGTCGCGCACCATGGTCAGTGCGGCGGCTGTTGTTTGCATCTGCGTGTCCTGCTCTTGCACGGGCTTTACCACCCGGTTACCACTTTTCCATAGAATAAAGCGTAAACGCCTTTCAGCAAACGGCAAAGGGCCGCGATGACAGTTTCGATCCTGGATGATCTGCGCACCGATGGCTGGTCCATCCGCCACCAGGGCCCCGCGCCCAAACGGTTTCAGGTCATGGGCGAGCGGTCGTCGGGGACCAATTTCATCAAGCGGTTGATTGATGGCAACAGCGGATTGGCAAACTCGGACGTGCTGGGCTGGAAACATGGGGTGCCGGCGATGTTGGCGATCCCTGGCGATCTGGTGGTGGTCTGTGTGTTTCGCGGCGCGGAAAAATGGGCGCTGTCGATGCATGCCAAACCCTGGCACTGTCGCCCGCCAATGCAGGAAATGGCGTTTTCCGATTTCATCCGCGCGCCCTGGGACACACGTGTTGACCGGCCGCGCTATTTCCCATGGGCCGACGGGCCGGAATATCGCGGCCAGGATTTGCAGGCGGATCGCCATCCGATCACCGGCGACATGTATCGCGATCTGTTTGAGCTGCGGGCGGTCAAGATGGCGGCCTTGCTTGGGTTTGCCAACCGCCACCCAAATGTTGTTTTTGTCCGTCTGGAGGCCGTGCAAGCCGCGCCAGAGGCGTTTTTGGCGGGTTTGGCTGCCGGGTTGGGATTTGCGGGACTTTCCCGCCCCTATCAGCCGGTGACCAAACGTCTGGGGGCAAAATTCAAACCCGCGGTGGCACATCGCCCGCTGACACCGGAAAAGATGCCCGAGGGCGATCGCGACTGGATGATGTCACGACTGGATCAGCCGTTGGAAACGGCGATGGGATATCACATTCAGGGATGATGTTTGGCGCGTGATGATCGCAATTTTGCGATCATTCTGAAGAAGGTAAGTGGCGCGGTTGACGGGGCTCGAACCCGCGACCTCCGGCGTGACAGGCCGGCACTCTAACCAGCTGAGCTACAACCGCGCGTGAGGGGCGGAATAGGATAAGCGCCGCGGGCCGTCAACGACAAAAAGCACCTTTGGCCGGGTTTTTTATCAATTGCGTCGCGTGATTGGTCTTTGTGGGTTTGGCGGCAAAAATTGCAGGTTCTGATTTGGTGCAATCACACAGTCGCCCCGCCGGAGCGGGCCGACTGGCTTTGTGCAAAACTGGGGGCCAGCCCCCAGACCCCCGGGATATTTTGACCAAGAAGAAATGGAGAGGCCGGAGGTGCAGCGGCGCAAGACCGCAGGAGATTTGCAGGAACGGAATTGAGGAATACTGGCGGCCGGATCGGCGCAGGCCAAGCACCCAATGTGTCACGAAATTGGGCAATGTCGTTTCAACGACTTTGGGGTAAGTGGCGCGGTTGACGGGGCTCGAACCCGCGACCTCCGGCGTGACAGGCCGGCACTCTAACCAGCTGAGCTACAACCGCGCGTTCGGGCTGATTAGGCCATGGTGCCGGGCGCGTCAAGCGGCTTCGCTGCAATTAATGCAGCTTTTTCGCCACAGGCGCCTGTGAAAAACCACAAGATGATGTGGGATTCAGGCTCTTTGGCCATAGGGCAAAGGGCGTTTTATAAATTTTCCTTTGATATTAGCGGCTTGCCGGGCTTTGTTGTTTGGAACTGAATTTTTTGCGCGGTCTGCCAGCCGTGACCCCTGGGGAGGGATTATTTTGTTGATTTCGAGACGTGAGGCCCTGATCCTGGGGGCCGGGACAGCGGCGGCTGGTGTATTTCCCGAAATGGCTGCGGCCAAACCTGTCATTCGGCTGCCAAATGACATTGTCGCACGTGATGCGGCCACCATCACCGCCGTGCGCACGCCGTCGCCGGTGGTGGCGATGACCTTTGACGATGGGCCGCATCCGAAGAACACCCCGCGCCTGTTGGACATGTTGCGCGAGCGCAAGATCAAGGCGACCTTTTATGTGATTGGCAATCGGGTGAAGACTTGGCCGCAGATTGCCCGCCGGATTGCCGACGAGGGCCATGAGGTTGGCAACCATTCCTGGTCGCATCCCGATTTGTCGCGCTATTCCAACGCCAATGTACTGAAAGAGATCGACAACACCACAATGGCGATCTGGAATGCCACCGGGCGGCCGCCGGTGACCTTTCGTCCGCCATATGGAGCATTTACCCGCCGCCAGCGGACCTGGCTGAACAGCCAGCGCAATTTGCCCACCATCCTGTGGTCGGTGGATCCGGTGGATTGGCGCAGGCCGGGGGCCAATGTGGTGGCGCAACGTATTTTGCAGCATTCCCACAAGGGCGCGATCATCCTGAGCCATGACATCCATCGCGGCACGATTGATGCCATGCCGCGCACACTGGACGGATTGACGGGGCGCGGCTTGCGGTTTGTGACCGTCAGCCAGATCCTGGGCTGGCCAACCTGGCAGAACCGGCGGTTTGCCCGCGCCACATCTTAGGGTCAGGACCCTTTAATCGTGTGCCTAGCGCATCAGCCGCTTTCGGCCTTTTTTTCCCAGCGGCCCGATTCCTCGGACCAATATTGCGCGGCGCAGGCGGCACCGGTCAGGGTTTTCCATTGGCCGCGCGCCTGATCCACGGCCTGGGGATCGTTGCCATCGAACAGAATACATGTGCGTTCCATCCGCTGCACCTCGTCCGGGGTCAGGGTCGCGCCGTCAATCGACATGATGCATTGCGGATCATTGCCAGCCGCGCCGGAGGTCAGCAAAATCGGTTGCAGCGCATCATGCGGACCGCCCGCGCGACCATGCGGCAGGAACCCGTCTTCCGGCTCCAGCCACAGTTTTTCATCCAGCCAGTCCAGCCGCCCCTCGTCCGGGCCGCGCACCGCCACGCGCCAACCGGCCCCGCGCGCCCGGTCCAGCAGCACCGGCAGGGTCATTTCCAGCGGCTTGCGTGTCAGGTGATAGAAATAGACCGCGCCCAAGGGGTTACTCCGTTTCGAACCGATCACGCACCAGACGGTCCAGCGCCATCACACCCCAACCGGTTGCGCCCTTGGGGGCAAGGTCGGTGTCTTTGCTGACCTGGGCCACCCCGGCGATATCGAGGTGAATCCATGGCGTTTCATCGCGCACAAACCGTTTGAGGAACTGCGCCGCCGTAATCGAACCAGCGGGGCGACCACCGACGTTTTTCATGTCTGCCTTCATCGACTTCAGCTGGTCATCATAGCTCTGCCCCAGGGGCAGACGCCAGGCGCCCTCGCCCGTGGCGGCGGCGGATTTCAGGAAATCATTGCAGAAGCTGTCGTCGTTGGAAAACACGCCCGCATTGTCATGGCCAAGGCCGATGATGACCGCGCCGGTCAGCGTCGCAAGGTCGACCATCGCGGCGGGTTTATAGGTCTCTTGCGTGTACCAAAGCACGTCGCAGAGCACCAAACGCCCCTCGGCATCGGTATTGATCACTTCGATCGTGTCACCCTTCATCGAGGTCACGATGTCGCCGGGGCGCACCGCATTGCCAGACGGCATGTTTTCCACCAACCCGACAAGGCCGATCACATTGGCAGGCGCTTTGCGCAGGGCCAGCGTCTTCATCACGCCGGACACAACCCCGGCGCCGCCCATATCCATGGTCATGTCTTCCATGCCTGCGGCGGGTTTCAGGGAAATGCCGCCGGTGTCGAACACCACGCCCTTGCCAACCAGCGCCAGCGGCGCGTCGCCGGATGTGCCCCCCATCCATTTCATCACCACAACCTTGGACGGGCTGTCGGACCCCTGCCCGACACAGAGCAGCGCGCCCATGCCAAGCTCGGCCAGTTTGTCTTCTTCCAGAACCTCGACCTCGACCCCCAGATCGCGCAGGCCTTCCAGCCGGGCAGCGAATTCGGTGGTGGTCAGCACATTGGCAGGTTCGCTGACCAGATCGCGGGTAAAGAACACGCCTTCGGCCACCGCCGCCATGGGCGCAAATTCCTGCTCCAGTTCGGCGGGTTTCGAACACATGATGGTCAGGGTGGCGGCGCGCGGCGTATCCTTGCCGGTCTTGTGATCGCCAAATTCATAGCCGCGCAGCGCCAGACCCATCGCCAGATCGGCGATCTTGGCGCGGCCACCGGCCAAAAGCAGAAGGTCGCTGTCACCGCGCAGTTTCGCCAGGGCCGCCCCGGCGCGTCGTGCGGTAGCGGGATCGGGGCGGCGCGTCAGCTTGATCACATCCAGCGCCTCAGCCTCGAGCCCCGAGGGCGACAAAAGCGAGACGACATCGCCGTCCTTCATCTTGTCGAACGCGGCACTTTCGGAAAACCGCTTCAACGCCTGACGCGTCAACCGGTTGATCCGGCGCCCGCCGGGATCCATCTTGGCCTCTTCATCCAGGATAACGACAACCCTGCCGGTGACGTTTTCAATGGTGTCCAACGCGGTTTCGGCAAATGTAATGGCTGCGGGTGTGGTCATGTCTGCTGCTCCGTGACATCGCGAATATTTCGGGTCTGACACTAGTCCTAGTGCGCGGGACCCCGCCAAACCACCCCCTAACGTGGCACGCAGGCGAATATCCAGTTTTCCCGCCCGACAAAATCTTCTAGTGTCGGGCAAATCCAGAAGGTTGGGGGACCTGTTGGCCAGATTCGACAGATATCTCATTTCGCAGCTTTTCATGCTCTTCGGCTTTTTCGCATTGGTGCTGGTGGCGGTGTACTGGGTCAATCAGGCGGTGATCCTGTTTGACCAGTTGATTGCCGATGGCCATTCGGCAAGCGTCTTTCTGGAATTCACCGCCCTGTCCCTACCACGGGTGATCGGCATGGTTTTGCCGATGGCGACCTTTGCGGCGGCGGTCTATGTCACCAACCGGTTGTCAAATGACAGCGAGCTGACGGTGATGCAGGCAACCGGATTTTCGCCCTGGCGGCTGGCGCGTCCGGTGTTGATCTTTGGGTTGTCGATGGCGCTGATGATGTCGGTGCTGACCCATTTCCTGATTCCGGCCAGTCTGGAACAGCTAAAAGAACGCGAGCGCGAGATTTCGGGATCGGTCAGCGCGCGGCTGTTGCGTGAAGGCGTGTTCCTGCATCCCGCGGATGGCGTGACCTTCTATATCCGCGACATCTCGCCCGAGGGGGAATTGGCCGATGTCTTTATGTCCGACGAACGCAACCCGGATCGCCATGTGACCTATACTGCGGAACGCGCCTATCTGCTGCGCGATGCGGATGGCCCGAAGCTGGTGATGGTGGATGGCATGGCCCAGGTGTTCGTGCCGGACACTGCCCAGCTGTCGACCACGAACTTTGCCCAGTTTTCGCGCGATATCAGCGGATTGATCACCGATGGTGGCCAGGGGCGGCGCAAATTGCGCTATGTGCCGACACATGAATTGTTGTGGGATACTGCCGCCGTGTCAGAGGAAATTCGCGAAGACCCCGGCGATGTCGTGCTAGAAGGGCACAGCCGCATTGCACAGGCGCTGGTCTGTATCGTGGCGGCCTTGATTGGTCAGGCGGCGCTACTGGTCGGTGGCTTCAGCCGCTTTGGCCAGACGCGTCAGATCGTGCTGGCGATTTTCATCCTGGTCCTTGTGCAATTAGTCGAAGGTGCGATGACCGAACCGGTGCGCGGCAATCCGGCATTGTGGCCGCTGGCCTATGCGCATGTGTTCATCGGGCTTTTGGTGGCAACGGCGCTTTTGTGGCGCTCTGCCCACCCCGGCGCCATACGCCGTCGCCCTGCCCCGGCGCTTGAGGGCACATCATGACCCTGCACTTTTATTTTGCCCGCCGGTTTACGGTGATCTTTGCCGGAATGTTTGCGGTGTTTTTCCTGTTTGTCATGCTGCTGGATCTGATTGAACAGCTGCGCCGCTTCGATGAAGAGGTCGGATTTTCCCAGGTTCTGCGCATCACCCTGCTGAACACGCCACAGGGGCTTTACCAGATGTTGCCGCTGGTGATGATTCTGTCCTCCATTGCGCTGTGCCTTGCTCTGGCGCGGTCGTCGGAATTGGTGGTCAGCCGCGCGTCGGGGCGATCGGGGCTTTCGGCCTTGTTCGGGCCATTGGCGGTGGCGGCCCTGGTCGGGGCAATTGCCGTGGCGGCGTTCAACCCGATCGTGGCCGCGACCTCGCAACGCTATCACGATCTGCGCGAACTTTATGACAGTGGCGGCACATCCACCCTGTCCATCGGGCGCGAGGGGCTGTGGCTGCGTCAGGGCGATCTGCGCGGCCAGACAGTGATCCATGCGGAACGGTCCAATCCGACGGCCACGGTGCTGCATGATGTGACCTTTATTGCCTATGCGGCAGAGGGTGGCCCGGTGCGCCGCATCGCCGCCGAAGAGGCCGCATTGGGCACCGGCGAATGGGTGCTGACCAAGGCCAAGGTCTGGCCGCTGGTGACCGGATTGAACCCGGAAACCAATTCCTTTGTTCACGAAGAGCTGCATATCCCGTCGACCCTGACCCAGGAACGTATTCGCGACAGTTTCGGCAAACCCTCTGCGGTGTCGATCTGGAACCTGCCGGCCTTTATCCGCCAGCTGGAAACCGCCGGATTTTCCGCCCGGCGCCATAGCGTCTGGTTACAGATGGAGCTGGCCCGGCCGGTGTTCCTTGTGGCGATGGTGCTGTTGGGCGCGGCCTTTACCATGCGCCACGCGCGGTTCGGACGGACCGGTCTGGCGGTGTTGACCGCATTGATGCTGGGGTTCGGGCTTTACTATGTGCGCAATTTCGCGCAAATCCTTGGCGAGAATGGCCAGATTCCCGCATCCCTTGCGGCTTGGGCCCCGCCGGTGGCGGCGGCGCTTATCGGGCTGGGATTGATTTTGCAGATGGAGGACGGGTGATGCTGCGCCGCCTGTGGATCCTTTTACTGGCCTTGATGCCGCTTGCCGTATCTGCGCAGACCAGCGCAGATCAAGGCAGTGTCGATCCGGCCCTTCTGGTCGCCGATACGGTGGTTGTGACGCCGGATCAACGGTTGATCGCCGATGGCAATGTCGAGGCGCTGTATAATGGCACCCGGCTATGGGCCAAACGCATCATTTACATAAGCGACGCCGACCGTCTGGAAATCCAGGGTCCGATCCGCATTGACGATGGTCAGGGCATCGTGGTGCTGGCCGACAGCGCCGATCTCGACACCAATCTGGAAAACGGATTGTTAAAAGGCGCGCGGCTTGTGCTGGATCAGCAACTTCAACTCGCCTCGGTTCAGATGGCCCGTGTCGAGGGGCGTTATGCCCAGTTGAGCAAGGTCACCGTGACCTCGTGCCAAATCTGCGGCAAGAACGGCCGGGCGCTCTGGTCGATCCGGGCACGCCGGGTGGTGCATGACCAGGAGGAACAGCAGCTCTATTTCGATGGTGCGGTGTTCCGGGTGCTGGATGTGCCGCTGATGTATCTGCCGCGGCTGCGGCTGCCAGATCCGACGCTGAAACGCGCGCATGGCCTGTTGTTCCCGACGATCCGCACCACAACAGAGCTGGGGACCGGCATCAAGCTGCCCTACTTCATCCCGCTTGGCGATCACGCCGATATCACGGTCACGCCCTATTTCTCGCAGGAAACCAGCACCGTCGAGCTGCGGTATCGTCAGGCCTTTCGGCTTGGGGATATCGAGTTGAACGGCGCAATGACCCGCGACACCCTGCGCCGGGACGAAACCCGCGCCTATCTGTTTGGTGAAGGCCAATTCGATCTGCGCGACAATTACATTCTCAGCTTCGATTTCGAGGTCACCAGCGACGAATCCTATCTGTCGGAATATGATTATTCCGGCAAGGACCGGCTGGACAGCGAGTTGAGCCTTGGCCGGTCGACACGCGAAAGCGACATGCAGGCCAGTTTGGTGCTGTTCAACACGCTGCGTGACGACGAATTGAACTCGACCCAGCCGACGATCATTCCCGATCTGCGCTATGAACAGCGGTATCAGCTGGACAATGCGCTTGGCGGCGAATTGCGGCTGGCCTTCGAAGGGCATGGTCATGTGCGCTATTCGTCGAACGATGTTGTCGGGCGGGATGTGACACGGGCCGGTGTGTCGGCGACATGGCTGGATCAATGGACCTTTGCCTCTGGTGTGCAGCTCGCGGCGCAGGCCGGTGTGGCCTTTGATCAATTCTGGACCGGCGACGATTCGACCGTGGCCAGCACAGACAGTTCCCTGACCCCCAGCGCCGCAGTGACCCTGCGCTATCCGTTCCTGCGCATCACCGCCGGCGGCGCGCGGCAATTGATTGAACCGGTGGCCCAGATCGGTTGGGTCGGCGGCGAAGATGCCGATGTGGCCAATGATGAAAGCACCCGTCAGGAGCTGGACGAAGGCAATCTGTTGGCGCTGTCGCGCTTTCCCGAGGCGGACCGGCGCGAACGCGGCAGTTCGACCGTGCTGGGGTTGCGGTTTGTCCATCACGACCCGCGCGGCTGGTCCGGCGGTCTGGCGCTGGGCCGGGTGTTGCGCACCGATACCCTGGATGATTTCACCGCCACATCCGGTTTGAACCTGGCCGAATCCGACTGGCTGATTGCGGCGCATCTGCGCAATGTTGACGGGCTTTATATTCTGTCGCGCACGCTGGTGGGCGACAATGGCGAAGTCTCCAAATCCGAGGCGCGCGGTGCCTGGTCAAATGACACCATCGACCTTGGCGCGTCATTCTTGTTGTTGCCCGCCGACAGCGAAGAAGACCGGGCAGACAAGGTTGCGGAATGGTCGATCGACGGTGCGTACCGCGTCAACCGTCACTGGACCGCCAGCGCCAGCGCCAGTTATGATATTGTCGACAAACGCGCCTCTGAGGCCGGGCTTGGGCTGGCGTATCGCAACGAATGTATCGAGGCGGCCTTTACCGCCGAGCGCAAGTTTGCCGATTCATCCAATCTGGACCCTTCTACCACTTATGGGCTAACCATAGCCCTAAAAGGATTCAGCACGGGCGGCGACGCCGGAGGCTATAGCAGGACATGCAAACAATGACATTCGCACCCATTCGCGCCCTGGTGACGGCCCTGACCCTGACACTCGCCACCACAGGCCCCGCATTGGCGCAGGGCTTGTTCTCGCCTGCGGTCAAGGTCGGCGATCAGGTCATCACCACCTATGAAATCAATCAGCGGGCCCTGTTTCTTCAGATTTTGCGGGCGCCGGGCAATCCACGCGAAACCGCGCGTGACCAGTTGATCGAGGACCGTCTGAAGGTTGCAGCCGCCGAAACGGCGGGGGCTGCACCGTCGGACGAGGCCATTCGCGGCGGTATGGAAGAATTCGCAGCCCGCGCAGATTTCACCGCGGAACAGTTCATCGGCGAATTGGGCAAGGCCGGGATTGCACCGGAAACATTCCGCGACTTTGTGCGCTCCGGGCTGGCCTGGCGCGAGCTGGTGCGGGCGCGTTTTGGTGCGCAAACCCAAGTGTCCGAAGACGAAATCGACCGCGCGCTTGCCTCCGGCAACGGTGGGTCTTCCGTGCGGGTCTTGCTGGCGGAAATCATCATGCCCGCCCCGCCGCAAGAGGCGCAATCGGTTCTGGCCCGCGCACAACGCATCGCCAAATACACCTCGGAATCGCAATTTGCCGCAGCCGCGCGGCAATATTCCGCCACCAAGACACGTGGATCGGGCGGCAAACTGCCTTGGCAGAAAATCGAAGACCTGCCGCCGGTTCTGCGGCCATTGGTTCTGGCGCTTGGCGAGGGCGAGGTCACCGAGCCGATCCAGATCCCCAATGCCGTGGCCTTGTTCCAGCTGCGCGCCATCGAGGAAACCGAATATACCCGCCCCAGCTATTCCGCCGTGGAATATGCCGCCTATTACCTTGCGGGCGGGCGCAGCCCCGACACGCTGGCAAAGGCCAACAAGATTGCCGAAAGTGTCGACACCTGTGACGACCTTTACGGCGTGGCAAAGGGCCAGCCGGAAGAGGTGCTTGACCGTGCCGCATTGCCGCCCGCCGACATTCCAGCCGATATCGCCATGGAACTGGCCAAGATGGACGCAGGCGAGGTTTCGACCACATTGACCCGCGCCAATGGCGAGACATTGGTGGTGCTGATGCTGTGTGGCCGCAGCCCGGTGACCGAGGAAGCACAGGACCGCGAGGCGGTGATCGCCGGATTGCGTGCCCGCAAGCTGAACGGTTTGGCCAATTCCTATCTCGAACAATTGCGCGCCGAAGCCCGCATCATCGTCATCGAATGAGCCCGCAGCCCCCCGCCCCCGTCGCGCTGAGTTGTGGCGAACCGGCGGGTGTCGGCCCGGAATTGGCGGCAAAGGCCTGGAATGTGCTGCGTGAGCGTGTGCCGTTCTTTTTGATTGGCGATGCCCGTCACCTGCCCGCTGATACGCCCCATGTGCGGATCACGGATCCCGCCGAGGCCCCCGGCGCAATGGCGCATGGGCTGCCGGTTCTGCATCGTGATTTTGGCCCCGCAGTCACCCCCGGCGTGGCACAGGCGGCACATGCCCAACCGGTGATCGACGCCATAGCCGAAGGTGTGTCCATGGCGATGTCGGGGCGCTCTGCCGCGCTTTGTACCGCGCCGATCCACAAGAAGGCGCTGGCCGATGGTGCCGGGTTTGCCTATCCCGGCCACACCGAATTTCTGGCGGCACTGGCCGGGGTGGACCGGGTGGTGATGATGCTGGCCTCACCCCTTTTGCGGGTGGTGCCGGTGACCATTCACATCCCGCTTGTCGAAGTGGCATCGGCGCTGACGCCGCAGCTGTTGCAAGACACGATCCGGATCACGCATCGGGGGCTCATCCAGCGCTTCGCGCTGTCTTCGCCCCGGATGGCAATTGCCGGGCTGAACCCGCATGCCGGCGAAGGTGGGCGCATGGGGCGCGAAGAGATCGAAGTGATCGAACCGGTCCTCGCGCAGTTGCGCGTTGAGGGGATAGAGGTCGTCGGGCCGATGTCGGCAGACACGATGTTTCATGACGCGGCACGTGGGCGCTATGATGTGGCGATCTGCATGTACCATGATCAGGCGCTGATCCCGATCAAGACCCTGGACTTTGACCGCGGTGTGAATGTCACACTGGGCCTGCCGTTTCTGCGGACCTCGCCCGACCATGGCACCGCTTTTGATATTGCCGGGCGTGGCATTGCCAACCCGACATCGATCATCGCCGCGCTGGAGATGGCAGGCGGCCATTAAGATGCGTATTTTAGAAAGAGAAGAAGCGACATGGCGACGATAGACGATCTTCCGGCGCTGCGCGATGTGATCACCACCCATGAATTGGTCGCCAAAAAGTCGCTTGGCCAGAACTTTCTTCTGGATTTGAACCTGACGGCGAAAATTGCCCGTCTGGCTGGTGGGCAGGCCGATGCGCTTGCCGGGTGTGACATTCTGGAAATTGGCCCCGGCCCCGGCGGTTTGACCCGTGGGCTTTTGGTCGAAGGTGCGCGCCGGGTTTTGGCGATTGAAAAAGATGCGCGCTGCATGCCTGCGCTGGACGAGATTGCCGCGCGTTATCCGGGGCGGTTGCAGGTGATCAACGGCGATGCGCTGGAGGTCGATCCACTGGCGCATTTGACGCCGCCGATCCGTATTGCCGCCAATCTGCCGTATAATGTGGGCACGGAATTGCTGGTGCGTTGGCTGACGCCCCCCGCCTGGCCGCCGTTTTGGCAATCCCTGACCTTGATGTTTCAACGCGAGGTGGCGGAGCGCATTGTCGCGCAGCCCGGCACCAAACCCTATGGTCGGTTGGCGGTTCTGGCCCAGTGGCGCACAACGCCGCGCATTGTCCTGTCATTGCCACCTGAGGCGTTTTCGCCGCCACCCAAAGTGTCCTCGGCTGTGGTGCATTTCGAAGCGCTGGATGCGCCGCGATTTGAGGCCGATGCCGCCATTCTGCAAGAGGTGGTGGCCCGTGGTTTCAACCAGAGGCGCAAGATGCTGCGCGCCAGTTTGAAAGGCATTGTGCCCGGGGTTGAGGATGTATTGCGCGCGGTTGGCATTGCGCCGACAGAGCGGGCAGAACAGGTATCCCTAGAAGAATTCTGTGCACTGGCGCGAGCGATAAAAGCGGCGCGCAGCTGATCCAACCGTTGCGGATTGGAACAGAAAAAGGCCACCCGGTTTGGGTGGCCTCACATATTCTCAGACATTTCAGATCAATCGGGCGCTCAGATCATCCCGGTGCACTGGGCTCCGGGTGCACCGGGCATTGCCACGTAAACGACGCAGTCACCCGCAAAACGCACCGGCTAAAAACGCATCGGCCAAATATGTGTTGGCCGATGCGACACCACCGCAGACGCTTATTCAGCCGCTTGTGATGGCTCGTCTTTTGGACCTTCAGCCGGAGCTTCCGATGCGGGGGCCTCTGATGTCTTTGTCTCTGCCGCAGTCGTCTTTTTCGTCGTTCTGGTCGACGGCTTTCGCGTCGTCGTTTTTGCCGCCGGCTTCTTGGTAGACCTGGTCGTGGTCTTTTTCGCAGGCGTTTCCTTGGCACTTACGGTTGCCGGTTCATCGGCGGTTGGCGCCGCTGCGGTGTCCGCTGCTTTTTTGGTCGATCTACGGCGCGTGGTCTTGGGCTTTGTGACCGCGGCCTCGGCCTTGCTTTCCGGGGTTTCGACCAGACCGCTGTCTGTGTCGTCGCCTGCGATTTCCATCACATCCGGCTGTGGGGCATCGGGTTGGCTGACATCCGGTTGCGGTGCATCCGCTGGGTCAACAGCCCGAGGCGCACGGGATGTGGATCTCGCCGTGGCTGGTTTGGCAGCAGGCGGTGTCGCAGTTTCCTGCGGCGCGGGCACCGAGGAGGCCGCAGCATCTGCTGCGGGCGCATTCGGGGCCGGCGCGGCCTGTGGTTGGGCAGCCTGTGGATGTGAGGACTGCGAATTGGCGGATTGTGGGTTTGTCGACTGGCGTGAATGCGATTGCGGCTGAGGCTGGCCATCATTGCCGTTATGAGGCTCGCGCTCCTGACGTTCAGACCGTTCGCGGTCGCGCTGCGCCTGACGCTCGCGGTTCTGGCGTTCCTGCTCTTCGCGCTTGGATTCTTGTTCCTTTTGCGCCTCGCTCAGCAATCGCAGGTAATGTTCCGCGTGTTGTTGAAAGTTTTCGGTCGCAACCCGATCACCCGACAACTGGGCATCACGTGCCAGTTGATTGTATTTGTCGATGATCTGCTGCGGCGTACCGCGCACCTTGCCTTCTGGCCCGGAACTGTCAAAGACCCGGTTGATAATATTGCCGCCCGAAGGTTTGTTGCTGCGGTTCGATCGCGACCGCGATCGTGACTTCGATGATCTCATTTAATGTGGTCCAGCCCGTTTCCGTAAGTCTGTGCCGGTCCGCCTGATGCTGCGCTATTGGCGCATGTTGCTGTAGGCGGTCATGCTCTTGTTCGGCTAATGTCTCGCGGGGTTGCGAATGCGACCCGCCAGCGGCGACACCCAAGCAATAACCATGTCATGGCATTTCAAACAAGGGGTTAATTCGCATTCGACCTTGGATAAGGGGGCAAAAGCGACAGTTTGCCGCCAAATGGCCGAGATTTTGCGTGAAAAATGCAGCAAAACCGCGTCACGCCTTGCGGGCGCTGACGACACGGTCGCGTTTATCAAGATCCGCCACCACCACCACATCGGTCAGACCAGCGGCGGACATCAGCGCCGAAACCGCCGCCCCCTGCTGCCAGCCGATTTCCACCAACAGCCGCCCGCCGGGTTCAAGATGGCGCGGCGCGCCAGCGGCCAGCGCGCGATAGGCGCTTAACCCGTCGCCTTCGTCGGTCAGCGCAAGGCGCGGTTCATGCGCCAGTTCCGGCGCCAGATCCGCCATTTCATCCTTGGCGATATACGGCGGGTTTGACACGATCAGATCGAAACTGCCTTCGACCATGTCGTACCAATCGCTTTGTCGCAGCAATGCGCCGTCCCCCTGACCCAGGGCCGCACGATTGCGCACCGCCACGTCCAGCGCCGCCGGTGACAGATCGGTGCCCAGCCCCCAGGCCCCTTGGGTTTCCGCCAGAAGCGTCAACAGGATACAGCCCGACCCGGTGCCAAGATCAAGAACACGCTCAAACGGATGCGACAAAGCCGCTTCGATCAGGGTTTCGGTTTCCGGGCGCGGATCAAGCACATCGGGGGTCACGATGAATTCACGACCATAAAACATGCGCGTGCCAATAAGATGCGACACCGGTTCACGTGCCACACGGCGGGCAATCAACGCGTCATACCGGGTGATGGTCTCTGCCGTGACCTCCTCTGGCAGGACCAGCGTCAACCGCCCCGGATCACAGGCCAGAACATGCGCCAGAATACGGCGGGCATCACGCCCTGCCCCATCAATGCCCACAGACTTCAGCGCCCGCGTCGCGCGGGCGAGGATTTCGGTCCCGGTCATTGCATTTCGGCCAGCAAGGTCGCCTGGGCATCCGCTGTCAGCGCGTCGATGATATCATCGAGATCACCCTGCATCACCTGATCCAGCTTGTAGAGCGTCAGATTGATGCGGTGGTCGGTCATCCGGCCCTGCGGGAAGTTATAGGTGCGAATGCGTTCGCTGCGGTCGCCGCTGCCAACCTGAGACTTTCGGTCGGCGCTGCGTTCACTGTCCACCCGCTGACGTTCCAGATCGAACAGCCGGGTTTTCAGCACCTGCATCGCGATCTCGCGGTTGCGGTGTTGCGATTTTTCGGCGCTCACCACCATGATGCCGCTGGGAATATGGGTGATGCGCACCGCAGAATCGGTGGTGTTGACGTGTTGTCCCCCCGCACCAGAGGCGCGCATGGTGTCGATCCGAATGTCGCCGGGGTCGATGTGAATATCGACATCCTCGGCCTCTGGCAGCACCGCAACCGTAGCGGCCGAGGTGTGAATACGCCCGCCGCTTTCGGTTGTTGGCACGCGTTGCACCCGATGTACGCCGCTTTCGAATTTCAGCCGGGCAAAGACGTTTTCGCCTTTGACATGGGCCACCACCTCTTTGATGCCGCCCAGTTCGGTGGCGTTTTCCTCGATGATCTCGAACGTCCAGCCGTGGTTTTCGGCATAGCGCTGATACATCCGCAAAAGATCGCCGGCAAAAAGCGCCGCCTCTTCGCCGCCGGTTCCGGGGCGGATTTCGACAATCGCCGGGCGCGCGTCTGCGTCATCCTTGGGCAACAGCGCCAATTGCAGCGCATGTTCCACCTCTGGCAGACGCTTTTTCAGGATCGGCAGCTCTTCTTCTGCCAGCTCCTTCATATCCGGGTCGGCCAACATCGCCTCGGCCTCAGCCATATCGTCAAGCAGCTGACGCCATTCGCCAATTTGTTCGACCACCGGGCGCAGATCGGAATACTCCTTGCCCAGCTTGGCAATGTCACTGCCGCCTTCGGCCATCTTGGCCTCCAGGAATTCAAACCGATCTTCAATCTGGCGCAGGCGGTCTTCGGGGATCATGTTTGCTACTTTGATTTGGCGAAAGTGGAGTTGCTGTGATAAACTGGGAACATGGTAAGAGAAAGTGCCCTTTTGTTGCTGCTTGCCACATCAGCCAACGCCGATGTGACTGGACCCGGCGGGAAAACGGTCGATTGTTTCTGCACCGACAGCACCGGATCCCGTATTGAGCTGGGCCAGACGATCTGTTTGCAGGTCGATGGCCGCATGTTCATGGCACAATGTCAGATGTCGTTGAACGTGCCGATGTGGCGCGAGGTGTCGCAAGGCTGCCTGGGGGCGAGCCTACCCCAAAGCCTTGATCCAGCTTTCAATCCGGGCGCGGTTGACGCCCAGATCTGATTTGCCGAACCGGGCGCGGCTGTACAGTTCCACTGTTGTGGCGTCCCGCAGGGTCAGCGTGGTGTAATCGGGAAACGCCATAAGGCGACTGCGGGTGACATAGGTGATCTGCCCCTCGGCCAGCGACCCTGCCAGAACCTTGGTGCGCGGCGTGGCGCGGATCTGGGCATCAAAGGCCGCCATGCGCGCATTGACATCACCGGTGACAGCCTCGCGGTAGACATGGTCTTTTTCGCCGTCGATATGGCCCATTTCGCTGCCTTCGGCCGCAACATGCCAGCGCAGCGGATCGTCCGGCGCAACCCGCACCCAGACCACCGCACCAACGATCAACAGGATCACAATTTTAAGAATTACTTTCAACACGTTACGATCCAATCTTCAGATGATTCCAGCCCCAGAGGCATATCAGTTCCACCGCCACATGCGCACCGGCGATTGCGGTCGCGCCTGTGGTGTCAAAAGGCGGCGAAACCTCGACCACGTCACCGCCCAAAAGGTTGATCCCCGCCAGTTCACGCAGCGCCACAGCCGCCTGTGCGGTGCTGAGCCCACCCCAGACCGGCGTGCCAGTGCCGGGGGCAAAGGCCGGGTCAAGACAATCGATATCAAAGGTCAGATATGTCGGGGCGTCTCCGACGATCTCCTTGATGCGCTCTGCGGTCTTTTTCGGCCCGATTTCATGCACTTGCCGGGCATCTATCATCTGCATTCCGTGACGATCGGGATTATCGGTGCGAATGCCGACATGCACAGAGCGCGCCGGATCCACCAGCCCCAGCTTGATCGCCTTGTAAAGGAACGTGCCGTGGTCAATCCGCTCCATATCGTCATCGGTCCAAGTGTCGCTATGGGCGTCAAACTGGATCACGGACAGGGGGCCGTATTTTTCCGCATAGGCGCGCAGGATTGGCAAGGTGATGAAGTGATCCCCGCCCAGGGTAATGCTGCCCGCGCCCGCGGCCAGAATGCCCGCGATATGCGCCTGGAGGGCCGCGGGAAATTCCGACACTTTGGCATAGTCGAACGCCAGATCGCCGTAATCGACAATTGATAGCTGTTCCAAGGGGTTGAAGCCCCAACCAAAAGGCGCATCCGGGCTTTGCAGCGCGCTGGCCTCGCGGATCGCGCGCGGGCCAAGCCGGGTGCCGGGGCGGTTTGTCACCGCCTGATCAAACGGCACGCCGGTAATCGCAAGATCGACGCCGGTCAGATCCTTGCTGTAGCGGCGACGCAAAAACGATGTCGCCCCACCAAAGGTGTTCTCATAACTGAGCCCCCGCAGATCCGCGCGCGTAAACGCGTCATCCACCGCCGTTTTTGCATCTTCCAGTGCCATAGCCCGCTCCTGTTTGCATGGCGGCGCATCTGGACACTTGTCGCGCGCCGCGACAGATTGCACACAAACCCAAAACCAGAGGCGCTGCAATGGCTGACGATGCATTGATCCACGATCCTGACGGCGGAATTCCGCGGCTTTTGGAAATCATGCGGCGGCTGCGCGATCCGGACACCGGCTGTCCCTGGGATATCGAACAGGATTTCACCAGCATCGCGCCCTATACCATTGAAGAAGCTTACGAAGTCGCGGATGCCATCGAACGTCGGGACTGGCCCGAGCTGGAGGGCGAATTAGGAGATCTGCTTTTGCAGACCGTCTATCACACCCAAATGGGGGCCGAGGCCGGTCATTTCGATTTTCATAGCGTGACCAAGGCGATAGCCGACAAAATGGTCGCAAGGCATCCACATGTGTTCGGCGATGAAAGCCGGGACAAAAGCGCCGAACAGCAAACCGCAGATTGGGAAAAGATCAAGGCGGCGGAACGTGCGGGAAAGGCCCAGAGCGGCGCGCTGGACGGTGTGGCGGTGGGATTGCCGGCCTTGTTGCGGGCGATGAAGCTGCAAAAACGGGCGGCGCGTGTCGGATTTGACTGGCCGGAAACCACCATGGTGCTGGACAAAATCGCCGAGGAATCGCGCGAATTGGTCGAGGCCAAGGAAACGCTGCCACAGGACAAAGTCGAAGAAGAAATGGGCGATCTGCTGTTTGTCATGGCCAATCTGGCGCGGCATCTGGAGGTTGATCCAGAAGCGGCCCTGCGCCGGGCCAATGCCAAATTCCTGCGTCGTTTCAAGTCGATAGAATCTGCTCTGGCAGCAAAAGGCAAAACCCCATCCCAATCAGATCTGGCAGAGATGGATGCGCTGTGGGACGCGGCCAAATTGGCCGAGCGTTCGGGTGTCAGCGCAGAAAAGTGATCCCGCGAAACTGGGATATCTTGTCGAGATGCTGCTCATAGCGCGCGCGCAAAAGGGCGATGTCGCCATCCTGCAAGCTGGCAAAGCCGGTCGGCGCCTGCGCGTCGGCATGATCCGCGATCACCGCCTGCCATTGCGCGCGCGTCAGGGTTTCACCGGCACGATACCGTGCCTGCAACGCCTCTAGCGCGGCGTCGGTGGCCGAAAGGTTCAGGGCACGTTCCGGTTCGCGAAGCGGCATCGACAGGTCGGGCACAAGCCGGTTCAACAGATCCACGCTGCGACCCCTTTTGGTGTAACTTATCACCACAAACTCGTGTGGCATAATGATTTTCTGAAACGCACGCACCAGGGCCGGCCAGCCACGGTCCATCGCCATGAAATTGGCAGAAACCTCGTGAAACGGTGCGACGGCATTGTCTTCGGCGCGTTTGCGATAGGCGCTGGTGAACAATGCGTCATAGCTGCGCAGGACCAGAACCATGCGCCGCGGCCGATCGACCCCCAGGGTCGCCAGCGCCGACCGCAACACCCGCAGCCGGGATTCGGCGGCAGGGTAAAACCGCCCCCGGTAAAACGGAAACATGCGCCCGGGAATATTCTCTTCCGACACAATCAACGCACGGTCCGGCAATGTGCTGTGGCCCGCCAGAACCCTGGCGGCGGCCCCCGCATCTTTCAACTTCAGCCGAAGATTTCCCCCCGGTATCCCGTCGCGCCCCGGATAGGCGGTGTCATATCCCGCCGTCGCCAATGCACCCCGGTTCAGATCGAGACACATCTGAAAGGACGATGTCCCGGTGCGATGGGCGCCGGCATGGATGTAGACAGCTTTGGGCATGATCTGCGCTCCGGGGTGGCCTTGGCCTGAAATGGCCAGACGGACAGCCACAAACCGCTTATGGACTTTCGCGGTCCCGGTTGACAAGTTGGCGACGATACAGACAGAGGCAGAGATGACAGCGCGCAAGATCATTATCGACACCGATCCCGGCCAGGACGACGCAGTGGCCATTCTTTTGGCGCTGGCCAGTCCAGAGGACATTGACGTGCTCGCCATTACCGCAGTGGCCGGCAATGTGCCCTTGGCGCTGACCGCGAAAAACGCCCGCATCGTCTGTGAATTGGCCGGCAAGCCAGAAGTGCCGGTGTTTGCCGGGTGTGACGCGCCGATGCAGCGGCCGTTGGTGACGGCGGAACATGTCCACGGCAAGACCGGACTGGATGGCCCGACGCTGCCCGATCCTGAGATGCCGCTGCAAGAGCGGCATGGCGTCGATTGCATCATCGACACATTGCGCAGTGAACCGGCCGGCAGTGTCACGCTCTGCGTGTTGGGGCCGCTGACCAATATTGCCATCGCCCTGCAACGCGCACCAGAGATTGCAGAACGTGTGCAGGAAATCGTCCTGATGGGCGGGGCCTATTTCGAGGTCGGAAACATTACCCCCACCGCAGAGTTCAATATCTATGTGGACCCGGAGGCGGCAGATATTGTGTTCAGATCCGGCATTCCGATTGTGGTGATGCCGCTGGATGTCACCCACAAGGCGCTGGTCACCCCCGCCCGCAACGCGGCCTTTCGTGCATTGGGCACGCCGGTCGGTGTCGCGGTGGCAGAGATGACCGATTTCTTTGAACGTTTTGACAAGGAAAAATACGGCAGTGATGGCGCGCCGCTGCATGACCCCTGTGTCATTGCCTATCTTCTGAAACCCGACCTGTTTCAGGGCCGTCATGTCAATGTAATGGTGGAAACCACATCAGAGCTGACCCTGGGCATGACCGTCGCCGATTGGTGGGGGGTGACCGACCGGGCGGCCAATGCGCTGTTTATCGGCGATCTGGATGCCGATGGCTTCTTCACCTTGCTGACCGAAAGGCTTGCCCGACTATGAGCACAAGATTGCACCTTGCCGGGCCGGACGACCTTGAGCGGTTGATGCCACTGACTGCCGCCTTTTGCGCGGAAACCGGCATCGACCCGGATGAAAACCGCCGCCGCGACGGGCTGGCACCGCTGTTGGCCGGCAGCCCCCATGGCGCGGTGTATCTGATCGGCCCCGCCAAATCGCCGGTGGGGTATATCATCCTCAGCTTTGGCTGGTCGCTGGAATTTGGCGGCATGGACGGATTTGTCGACGAATTATACATCCGCCCCGCCGTGCGCGGGCGCGGTATGGCGACGGATGTGCTGTATTCCCTGCCCCGCGCGTTGAAAGACGCCGGTCTGAAGGCGCTGCATCTGGAGGTGCTGCGCGAAAACACCGCCGCACAAGGGCTGTATCGCAAGGCGCATTTCAATCTGCGCGACAACTATTGTCTGATGTCGCGCAAGCTGTGACCTCCTGTTGGGCGGGTTTCCGGCCAGGGGGTTAAGCGCCACGGGGCTAGGCAATGGCCAAGGCCGTGTTGGCCCCGTTCATGCTGGCCCCGTTCATAAGGTCAGATGCGCGGCCAGAACGCCCCAAGTATCTGCCCAGCCATTGCGCCAATCATCACGCCACTCATCACGACAGCCATCGGGACCAAAGACGCTGGTCGCGCTGAAAGCGGCGTGATACCGCTGGAGCAAATGTAAAACACGGGCTTCGCGATGAATTTTTTGCAGATTACTTCGCTTTTGATTGTTCTGGCCGGGTTGTTTGGCGCGATCAATTACCTTGTCCTGAAATTGCCCGCCGCGATCGGCATTCTGGTTGTGGCCTTGCTGGCCTCGTTTGGCATCATGTTGCTGGATCTGGCCCTGCCGGCCATGGGGTTGGCGGACACCGTGCGCGCCGCAGTCATGGGACTGGAGTTTTCCGATGCCCTGCTGGAAGGCATGTTGGGGCTGTTGCTGTTTGCCGGTGCGTTACATGTCAAACTGTCCGACCTGCGCGATGAATGGCGCCCGGTTGTGCTGATGGCGACGCTGGGGATTGGATTGTCGACGGTGATTGCCGGCTTCGGGTTCCACTGGATCACCGGCATGCCGTTGATGGTGGCGCTGGTGTTTGGCGCGTTGATTTCCCCCACCGACCCGGTCGCGGTCTTGGGCGTGCTGCGCGAAGCCAACCTGCCAAAACCGCTGGAAACCAAGATCGCCGGCGAATCGCTGTTCAACGATGGCGTTGGCTATGTGGTGTTTCTGGTGCTGGTCGGCATTGCCTTTGGCGGCACCGGACATGGTGCTGGCCATGGCAACGAAGGCGGTGTGCTTGAATCCGCGGCGCTGCTGTTTGCCCAAGAGGCGTTTGGCGGTGCGATCCTTGGCATTGTCCTCGGCTGGTTGACCTTCCGACTGATGCGGCGGATTGACGATTATTCGCTGGAGGTGCTGCTGACGCTGGGGCTGGCCTTTGGCGGTTATGAGCTTGCGGTGTATTTGCATGTCTCTGCGCCGATCATGGCGGTCTGTGCCGGGCTGCTGATTGGCGACATCGGCGCAAAACACGGGATGACCGACCAGACCCGGCAATATGTCGATGCCTTCTGGAAGCTGATTGACGAAATCCTGAATGCGGTCCTTTTCCTGATGATCGGATTCGAGGTGTTTGCCGTGGCCTTTGACGCCAGCTATTTGAGCGCCGCAGTGATGGCAATCGCCTTGGCCCTGGTGGCGCGGCTGGCGGCGGTGTCCATTCCCATCCTGTTGCTGAAACCATTCCGAAGCTTTTCCGCCGGGGTGATCCCGATCATGACATGGGGCGGATTGAAGGGCGGCATCTCGGTCGCGCTGGCGCTGTCCCTGCCCGATGGCGAATGGAAGCCGCTGATCCTGACCGCGACCTATGTTGTGGTGATATTCTCGATTGTGGTGCAGGGTTTGACGGTGACACGCGTGGCCAACCGATTTGGCCGCGAACCGGATCTGATGTAAGATGTAAGGGGCGGCAATGGCGCTGTTTGTGTTTGATTTTGCCGCCGACGGCCAAATGCACGAGGCGGATTTGCACCGGCCCTGCCCGGCGGATCATTGGCGCTGGGTGCATTTCGATCTGAATGATGCTGCCACGGAAACCGATCTGCGCGCGCTGGTGCCGGCATCCGCCGCCGAGATCCTGTTGCAGCCCGAAACCCGGCCACGGTCCGTGATCATTGCCGGGGCGATGATCGTGATGTTGCGAGGCGCGAATTTCAATCCCGGCCAACAAAGCGACGATATGGTCGCGCTGCGGATCTGGGCCACCGACACATTGGTGATCACCCTGCGGCATCGGGCGATTTTCGCGGTGCAGGATCTGCGCGATGCGCTGCGCGGCGGCATGATCCTGCCCGGTGGCGCGGGTCTGTTGATTGCGGAATTGATCGAAGGTCTGGTTGACCGGATCGAACAGGTCAGCCTGGGGCTGGACGACACTGTCGACAGCATCGAGGAATCGGTTCTTGTGCCTGGACATGACATTGATGTTCTTGCGCCGCTGCCACAGCTGCGCCGGGCGACAATCCGGTTGATCCGCTATCTGCGCCCGCAAAGCGAAACCCTGCGCAAGCTGGAACAGCGCCCCCCCGGTGCGCCACCGGTGCTGCTGACCTTGCCCGCAGACCGCCTGCATGAAAGCGCCAACCGCGCGCAACGCGCATTGGAAGAGCTGGATGCGGTGCATCACCGGCTGAACGCCCTGGCGGATCACCAATACAACCGCAAGGCCGATCAATTGTCGCGCAATGGCTATGGCCTGTCGGTGATTGCGGCGGTGTTCTTGCCGCTGGGCTTTGTCACCGGATTGTTTGGCATGAACGTCGGCGGCCTGCCCTGGACCGACACGCCCCTGGGGTTCGTGATTGTCTGTCTCGGCATGGCGGCGGCGGTGGCGCTGGTGATATTGGTGCTGCGGTTGCTGCGGCTGATCTGACGCCGCTTTGACGCAACAGGTTACAGATTTCAAAAAACCTGCCACAGTGGTGCGGAATTCACTGCACCGGGAGGATATGTGATGGGATTGATGAGCACCTTGGCCAAAGTGGCATTGGGGTATGCGGCCGCACGCGGGGTCGATCAACTTGGCAAGAATCAGGGGCTTGGCGGGCTTTTGGGCGGGGCCAAGGTCGCGCCGGACCAAGCCCAGGCCAAACAGAATGCCACAGTCGAGGCCATGGACCAGATCCCCGGCATGGATCAGCTGAAGGGTATGATGGGCCAAATGCAGGAAACCGGTGCCCAGGGCATGGGCAACATGCAGGATATGTTCGCCAAGATGCTGGGCGCCGGTGGCGGCGCGGGCATGAACCTTGATGCAATGACCAGCGGATTGATGGGCGGTTTCGGCGGCGCACCCGCAGGCGCATCAGACTCTGGGTCCGGTGGCGGATTGCTCTCCGGGGCGGGTGGCGCCGGGCTTGCCGGATTGCTGGCCATGGCCGGTGGAGCGGCTGCGGCCTCGGGCAAGGGCGTTGGATCGCTGCTTGATCAATTCAAAGCCGCCCCAGCCGCACCAGAGGCGGAACAAGCCGCGGGGCTGATGCTGCGCGCGATGATACAGGCCGCCAAAGCGGATGGCGATATCGACGCCGAAGAGAAGAAGAAGATCCTTGAAATGGTGGCAGATGGCGATGCAGAGGACCTTGCCTTTGTGACCGCGCAACTGAAAGCCAAGCCGGACATTGCCGGACTGGCGCGCGACACGCCGGATGCCCAGAAGATGCAGGTCTATTCGATGTCGCTGATGTCGATCCGGGTCGATACCCCCGCCGAAGCGCAATACCTGGATCAATTGGCGGCGGCGCTGGAGTTGGATCAACAGGTGGTGAACATGCTGCATGTGCAGATGGGTGTGCAGCCGCTTTATGCCTGAGCGGAGCTGAACAAATCTGACTTGAGCGAATCTGGCGGAGGATCAGGGGGCTTTGCCCCCATCCCTGCAAGCAGGGATTCCCCCAGGATATTTAGAAACAGAAGAAGACGGGGACCGGCGCACCACTCTGGCGCCGATCCTTTTTAATTCAACCGGTCCTTTGAGGCGATCAGGCCGCTTTTGAACGGTTGGACCGGCGGCGGCGATTTCCGCCCGGTTTTGCGCTGGGTTTGCCACCTGCATGGCCACCGCCGGCATTGCGACGACCGGGACCACCGGGACGGCCACCGCGGCCGCGACCTTTGCCTTCGGGGGGCGTGATATCCTCCCACGGGCGACCAGAGGCGACAGGAATGTCGAGCTTCATCACCTTTTGGATGGCTTTCAATTCGCCCATCTCATCCGGCGCACAGAAGGCAATCGCAGCCCCATCGCGACCGGCGCGGGCCGTGCGGCCAATACGGTGCACATAGTTATCAGCCACATTGGGCAGGTCAAAGTTGTAGACATGACGCACGTCAGGAATGTCGATGCCACGCGCGGCCACATCGGTGGCCACCAGCACCCGCATCTCGCCCGCACGGAAGGCCGCAAGGGCGCGGTCACGCTGGCCCTGGCTTTTGTTGCCATGGATCGAGGTCGCCGCGAACCCCTGTGCCGCCAGCCCCTTCATCAGCTTTTCCGCACCATGTTTGGTCCGGCAGAACACCAGCGCCAGTTCATCACGGTGTTTGTCCAGAAGTTCGGACAACAGGCCCGGCTTATGCGCCTTGGTCACGAAATGCACCGCCTGCGTCACTTTGTCGGCGGCCTTGCCCGGAGGAGACACTTCGATCCGGATCGGGTTTTTCAGATAGCTGTTGGCAATCTCGTTCATCTGTTTCGGCATGGTGGCCGAAAACAGCATGGTCTGGCGCTCTTCCGGGATCTCACGTGCGATGCGGCGCAACGCGTGGATGAACCCGAGGTCCAGCATCTGGTCGGCCTCGTCCAGCACCAGAAACGCGGCATCGTCAAGTTTGATGGCGCGGCGGTCCATCAGGTCGATCAACCGTCCCGGAGTGGCAACCAGTAGATCCGTGCCACGTTCCAGACGTTTGATCTGGGCATTGATGGATTGACCACCAACCACCATGCCGGTCTTCACCGGCGTGCCTTCGGCCAGAACACGCATGTGTTCAACGATCTGTTTTGCCAGCTCGCGGGTCGGCGCCAGCACCAATGCGCGGATCGAACGCGCCGCCGGTTTTTCGCCGTATTGCAGCAGTTGCGCCATCAGCGGCAGACCAAACGCCGCGGTCTTGCCGGTGCCGGTCTGGGCCAGGCCCATGACGTCGCGACCATCCAGCGCATGCGGGATCGCACGGCTCTGGATGGGTGTTGGTTCAGAAATCCCCATGGTGCTCAAACGTGTCAAAAGATGTTTGGGCAGGCCCATCATGTCGAATTGGGTCAAGGTAAATACGTCCTTTCGGGCCGGGCCCCATGCCCCGCCCTTGATTGCCCCCGACAATGCGGAGGCGCGGTGGTACGCGCGAAAAGCCTACGCCCGGCAGAATTGCCGCTGACGTTCAGTGCGCGTTTCGGCCCCACGCGTGATTTTGGGAACGGTTGCGGTCCATAGATCGGCGCATCGGGCGCTCGGGCTGCTCACGCGGCAGTGGACATCGCTGGGCCCTCTTCTGCCCTTTTGACCACAAAGTCAACCCAGCCTCTTTTCCACCCGCCACAAATCGCCTAGACCCTTTGCCGCGCAAAGAGACAATCGGACAGGGTCATGGGGCAAAACATTCTGGAACGTTGCGAGGCCAAGGGCCTGCGCATGACCGGCCAGCGTCGGGTGATTGCGGCAGTCCTGGAAGACAGCGAAGACCACCCCGATGTCGAGGCGCTCTACGCCCGGGCCGCCGAACGTGATGCGGCGATTTCGATTGCGACGGTCTATCGGACAGTGAAACTGTTTGAAGAGGCCGGTATCCTAGAAAAACACGAATTCGGCGATGGCCGCGCCCGGTATGAGGACGCCGAACGCGACCATCATGACCACCTGATCGACATGAACACCGGCGCGGTGATCGAATTTGTCGATCCCGAAATCGAAGCACTGCAAGAACGAATTGCCGAGAAACTGGGCTATCGGCTCAAGGGCCATCGGCTCGAACTCTACGGCGTGCCAATCAAAAAGTGATCTGAGAAAGTGATCTTAGGGGGCCCCATGCGCCCACACCACAGCCAAAACACCGACGGAGGCCAAAACACACCGCCACCTCCCCCTTTCTTCTTGGTCAAAATATCCCGGGGGTCTGGGGGCTGGCCCCCAGCCTGTCGGCGCGCAGGGCGCGACGACATTTCACGTCATCCTTTGTACACCGGTGACGGAAATAGCGGGCTTGGCATGGTCACCGCACCGCGTTAGGCATAGGCCAACCTGCCTAATTTCTGGACATCTGTAATGTATGTGCTGCGCGCGATCCTGTTCATGACGCTGTCAATGGCGTGCCTCGCGCTCAGCGATCTGTTTATCAAACTGGCCAGCCAGGGGCTCACCCCCGGACAGGTGATGTTTTTCCTCAGCACCGGCGGCACCAGCCTGTTTGTGATCTTGTCGCTGGTGCTTGGCGTTTCCCTGCGCTCGCGGCATTTCTGGCATCGCAATGTGCTGGCCCGCAATGGCTTTGAAATTCTGGCGGCCATTGGTCTGATCACCGGCATTGCCGGCACGCCGCTGCCGATGGTTGCCGCGATCATGCAAACGACGCCGCTGCTGGTCACACTGGGCGCGGCGGTGTTCCTTGGGGAAACTGTGGGCTGGCGACGCTGGAGCGCAATTTTTGTTGGTCTGGCCGGCATGTTGCTGGTGATCCGGCCCGGCATGGACGGGTTTGAGCCTGCGGCATTGTTGGTGGCGATGGGCGCCGTCGGCCTGGCGGGGCGGGATCTGTTGACACGGCTGGTGCCAAGCGATCTGCCCTCTCTTGTGCTGTCGACATGGGGCTTTGCCGCCACCATTCCGGCCGGTCTGGTGTTCATGATGTTGTCAGCCCCGACCGTGGCAATCGAGGCCCATGCTTTCGCGGCGGTGGCGGCGGCGGTGGTGGTGACCACGGCTGGTTATTATCTGGTTACAGCGGCAATGCGCATGGCCCCTGCGGCGATTGTCGCGCCGTTCCGCTACAGCCGTCTTGTCTTTACCATGGGGCTGGGGATTCTGGTCATGGGCGACAGGCCCGACAACCTGACCTTGATCGGGGCGGCAATCATCATGGCGTCGGGTCTCTACACTTTCCTGCGAGAGCGCCGCCAAGCGACAGCAAAGGGCGCGGCGGCCTGATTGGTTAGCGCTAACAAGGATCGGTTTGCAAACCCCCTGCCCTCTGCTACAGATACCGCAACTTTATCGTCATGAGGACAAAACCCATGAGCACCATTATTGACATTTTTGCCCGCGAAATCCTCGACAGCCGGGGCAACCCGACGGTTGAGGTCGATGTGACCCTGGAAGACGGCACCATTGGCCGTGCGGCTGTGCCGTCGGGCGCCTCCACCGGCGCCTATGAGGCCGTCGAAAAGCGCGACGGCGACAAGTCCCGTTACATGGGCAAAGGCGTGCTGGAGGCTGTTGCCGCCGTGAACGGCGAAATCGCCGATGCCATCGTCGGCATGGACGCCACCGAACAGGTCGCAATTGATATGGCGATGATCGAACTGGACGGCACCGACAACAAGGGCCGTCTGGGCGCAAACGCCATCCTTGGTGTGTCGCTGGCCACGGCCAAAGCCGCCGCAGATTACACCGCACAACCGCTGTTCCGCTATGTCGGCGGCACCTCGGCCCGTATCCTGCCGGTGCCGATGATGAACATCATCAATGGCGGCGAACATGCCGACAACCCGATCGACATTCAGGAATTCATGATCATGCCAGTGTCGGCCACGAATATTCGTGACGCCGTGCGCATGGGCTCCGAAGTGTTCCATACCCTGAAAAAAGAACTGTCTGCTGCGGGCATGTCGACCGGTCTTGGCGACGAAGGCGGTTTTGCCCCCGAACTTGGCTCGACACGCGAAGCGCTGGACTTCATCCTGAAGTCGATCGAAAAAGCGGGCTACAAACCGGGCGAGGATATTTACCTCGCGATGGATTGCGCCGCGACAGAATATTACAAAGATGGCAAATACGAGATGAAGGGCGAAGGCAAATCCCTGACATCTGCGGAAAATGCCGATTATCTCGCGGCGCTCTGCGATGATTATCCCATCATCTCGATCGAAGACGGCATGAGCGAAGACGACTGGGACGGCTGGAAGCTGTTGACCGACAAGATCGGCGACAAGATCCAGCTGGTTGGCGACGATCTGTTTGTGACCAACCCGGTGCGTCTGGCCGATGGTATCGCACGCGGCGTGGCGAATTCGATGCTGGTGAAGGTCAACCAGATCGGCAGCCTGACCGAGACATTGAAAGCCGTCGATATGGCGCACCGTGCGCGCTATACCAATGTGATGTCGCACCGTTCGGGCGAAACCGAGGATGCCACCATTGCCGACCTCGCGGTTGCCACCAACTGTGGCCAGATCAAAACCGGCTCGCTGGCGCGGTCTGACCGGTTGGCGAAATACAACCAGTTGATCCGGATTGAGGAAATGCTGGGTGAAACGGCTGAATATGCCGGGACATCGATCCTGCGCTAATTTCCGGCGGATGCCGCAGTAAAGTGTATCTTGGGCCTCTTCGTACCTGCGAAGAGGCCCTTTGCGTTTTTGGGGGCAGACTGCCTGTATCGGGGTCCGGCCCCGGGTGTCAGAAAGCAGGCCCAATTGGCCCTGCATCACCAGCGCCCTATCGCAAAGCACCAGGGATGCCCGCCGGGTCATGTCGCCCACCTCGCCCCTGTGAACGCAGCTGAACACCCCTAGATGCCCCGGATGGCCGTCGCACAGCATTGAAACGCCGCCAAACCCGGCTCCCCCCCCCCAATTTTGATGGTGTTGAAGCGAATCGAGATGTGTTTACGACAAACTCCCGGTTCTGACCTCCGCTTCTGTTCTCCGGTTCGCTGACCACCCCGGAAATCCAGCCACGTACTCGCGTTACACAACTTCGGAAAAATCGGGTCAGATCCGGCGGCGCAGGGCAGGAAAACTCACCCATAGCGAGTATTTCAAGGGTATCTTTATTAACTGACCAATCAATAAATATAAAATAAATGACCCATCAACGATTAGAATTTATAACCTTTCCTGAAATAAAACCATAACTATTCGGGCAATTCCGGGTTATTAATTGCCCGATCAATTAAAACGGAAACCCGGGTGATTTAGCGCAAAATTGGCACAGTTAATTATTTGACCCATCAACTGCCACTTTTTTAATCACTTATAAAAAATCTAATAATATCAGCATATTGCGGCAAGACTTACGCGACGTAACGTCACCTTATGTGAGGCACCTCACAAATTTTTATTGCACGGTGTTTCCGCGATCATTAAAAACAATATAAAGCAAATAAAATAAAATGAGGTCAAGAACAGTGAAAAACCTATCCATATCCCTATGCGCGAGACTTTTCTGCGGATACACGCTTGTCATGACTGCCCTGGCGACGCTGGGTGCCTACCATGGCCCGCTGACACATTCCTGGATGGATTTCAGCCATGTATCGCAGTTTCAGTATACAATCCTGCCGATCGTCATACTGATGTGCATCTTTGCGCTCTGGCTGGTGATGGGAATTCGCACACAGGTTGCCGCGTTTTTCTCAATCATCTTGATCACGGCACTGATCATGTTTGATGCCGCCGACTACTCGGTCACCGGACCGACAGCAGTCTGGGAGTTCGCCCACGCGGCATTCTTCCTGTTTTCCCTACTGACCCTGATTGTTCAGGGCGTCGTCGAAACAGCCCTTGTCCGTGGTGGATGACAAGGGTTCTTCAAGCCTCTCAGCAAGAAGTGTCTGATCCACCACTCTACCACTAAATGACGGGGGTTCGCCCCCGTCCTTTTTTTGTCATGCAACCCGGTCTGCGGCGGCGCGCCGCAAGAGACTTCAGTCTCTGTTTTTCAGAACAAAATCAACAAGCTGCTGGGTCGATCCGTCTTTGCCCTCGGCGCTTTCCTCACCGGCGACAATCGGCCCCAGCGCGGTGGCCAGCTCTTTGCCCAGCTCCACCCCCCATTGATCATAGGAGTTGATGCCCAGGATCACGCCCTCGACAAAAACGCGGTGTTCATAGAGCGCCACGATCTGACCAAAGACTTCGGGTGTCAGTTTCGGATAGACCAAGGTGGTCGAGGGGCGATTGCCCGCAAACACCCGATGGCGGGCCTGACGGTCCAGTTCCGCACCTTCAAATTTACCCGCAACCTTTTCGCGCGCCTCGTCCAACGACCGGCCGCGCATCAAGGCTTCGGATTGGGCCAGACAATTGGCGACCAAAAGCTGGTGATGATGGGCCAGATCGGGTTCGTGGCCCTCTGCCGCGACCATGAATTCACAGGGGATCACCCGCGTGCCCTGATGGATCAGCTGGTAAAACGCGTGCTGGCCATTTGTGCCCGGCTCGCCCCAGACGACCGGACCGGAATTGATCTCCAGATCGCTGCCATCCATCGCAACGCTTTTGCCGTTGCTCTCCATCTCCAGCTGTTGAAGATAGGCCGGCAGGCGGATCAGACGATTGTCATACGGCAGCACCGCACGGGTGCCATAGCCCAGGCCCTGATTGTGCCAGATCCCGACAAGGGCCAGCAGCACCGGCAGGTTTTCATGAAACTCTGCCGCACAGAAATGGCGGTCCATCGACTGGGCCCCGCGCAGCATGGCGCGAAACGCCTCTGCCCCGATGCCAATCATCAACGACAGCCCGATCGGTCCCCAGACGGAATAACGCCCGCCGACCCAATCCTCGAATCCGAACACCCGCGTGGGATCAATGCCGAAATCGGCGGTCTTGTCGGTGGCCGAAGACAGCGCCGCGAATTGCGCCGCAGGATCGCTGACCTTGTCCGACATCCAGGCCCGCGCCGTGCGTGCATTGGTCATGGTTTCGATGGTGGTAAAGGTTTTGGAGGCCACAATCACCAGCGTGGTGGTCGGATCCAGCCCGCGCAGGGTGTCGGCCACATCGGCCCCATCCACATTCGATACATAGTGAATGCGCGGCCCGTCCGCATAAGGCGACAGCGCATGATAGGCCATCACCGGCCCAAGGTCAGACCCGCCAATGCCGATATTCACGACATCGGTGATCGCCCCGCCCTGCCCCTGAAACCGTCCGGCGCGCACATCTTCGGCAAAGACCTCCATCCGGTCCAATGTCGCCAAAACATCCGGCATCACATCCTGACCGTCGACCATGACCGCGTCACCATCCAGGTTGCGCAGCGCCGTATGCAGCACCGCCCGCCCTTCGGTTTCATTGATCTTTTCACCGGCGAACATCGCATCCCGTTTTGCCGCGACACCGGCGGTTTCAGCCAGTTCCAACAGGGCATTCAGGGTTTCGCTGTCGAGCGTGGTCTTGGAGTAATCGAACAGGAAATGATCAAATCGGGTCGAAAATGCCGCCCCGCGCCCAGGGGATTCGAACAATTCCAGAATTGTCCGGGATTTCGCGGATTTGGCCAGGGCATTCAATTTGGTCCACATGGGGTCACGATCCTCAATTGGGTCTTGATGGGGTGATTACCGGTATCAGACGGGCCGTTTACGGCGCCCAATGCACCTGTGCCTCGGACAGGACGGCAGCCACCGGCGCGTCTTTCGGGCTGAGCTGGCGGGCGCGGTTGAGCGCTGTGCGTTTCTCGTCGCCAAAGATGACAATATGTTTCGACATCGCGCCATCCAGCACCGGCGCGGTCAGGGTCACACGCGGTTCCGGTGCGCCGGGCGCCCGCATGGCCATCAGGATCGGCGCCTTGGGCGACAGCGCCCCCTCAAGCTGATCAGCCCCGGGAAACAGCGACGCCGTATGCATATCGGCGCCCATGCCCAGCAACAGCACCTGCACCGGCAAACGCGGCGTGATCAGGGCCTCTAACTCGGCCAACCGGTCTTCTGGGGTGTCACTTGGCAGATACATCGGCAACAAAGTGGCCGCTGCGGCCCGATCAACCAAAAGCCGTTCGCGCAGCAGGCGGGTGTTGGACCGTTCACTGTCCTCTGGCACCCAGCGTTCATCGCTGAGCATCACATCGACCCGCGACCAATCCAGATCGGCGGCGCAGAGATCGTCAAAGATCGGCCCCGGCGTTGTCCCGCCCGGCACCGCCATCAAAACCCTGTCCTGATGTTGCAGCGCAGAGCGCAATTCGCCGGCCAATTTATTGGCCAGGTCAATCACCAACATTTCCCGGTCGGCATATTCGATGAATTCCATGGCGCGTCCTCACTTCTATACGGGTTCTGGCGCGCGGGAATGACCCGCGGCCTGTCCTGCATCGGTACTACGCCAGCCGCAGGCCCGTTCCAACAGGTTTCAGGCTTTGATCTCGCGCCATTTTCGTCCATCCCGGTGCATCAGCATCAATGCATCTTCCGGACCGGACGACCCGGCATCATAGATTTTCGGCACATCTCCGCGTGCCTCCCAGCCCTCGATGATCGGATCGGTCCAGGCCCAGGCGGCCTCGACCTCGTCTCCGCGCATGAACAGGGTCTGATTGCCACGGATCACATCCATGATCAGCCGTTCATAGGCATCCGGCACGTCATCCACATCCGGGCCCAAAGCGTCCGAGAATGTCATATCCAAAGGCACATCCACCAGACGCATCCCGCCCGGTCCCGGCTCCTTGATCGTGACACCCAATTCCATGCCTTCGTTGGGCTGCAAACGGATGGTCAGGATATTGCGGTGACGCCCGGCATCTTCGTCAAAGATCGAATGCGGGGTTTCCTTGAACACCACGGCGATTTCGCTGGTGCGCGATTTCAGCCGTTTGCCCGTGCGCAAATAGATCGGCGTGCCGGCCCAGCGCCAGTTCGAGATATGGCATTTCAGCGCCAGAAAGCTTTCGGTCTTGGACCGGGGGTTTTCGGCATGTTCGCGATAGCTGGCCTCGTCACCACCGGCATCATACTGGCCGCGCACGATATGATGTGGCTGCACCGGTTCCAGCGCGCGGATCACCTTGAGCTTTTCGTCGCGCACGGCGTCCGGTTCAAATCGGGCTGGCGGTTCCATCGCGATCAGGCACAGCAATTGCATCAGGTGGTTTTGCACCATATCGCGCATCGCACCGGATGTATCGTAATAGCCACCGCGCCCGCCAACACCCACGGTTTCCGCAACGGTCACCTGAATATGATCAATATACTGGCTGTTCCACAGCGGTTCGAACAACATATTGCCAAACCGCACCGCCATCAGGTTCTGGACGGTTTCCTTGCCCAGATAATGGTCGATGCGATAAATCTGATCTTCGTGGAAAAACGCCTCAAGCGAGGCATTGAGCGCGCGGGCGGTTTCCAGATCCCGGCCAAAGGGTTTTTCGACCACGATCCGGCTTTCACGATCCGCCAGCCCCTTGTTGTGCAGCCGTTCGGCGATATCGCCAAACAGGGACGGCGCAACCGAGAAATAGAACGCCCGCACCATACCGTCGCGCAGCATTTCATGCAGCTCGGGCCAACCACCGTCGCCCTTGGCATCCACTTTGACATAGCTCAACCGCTCCAGGAAACCGCCAAGATCCGGGCAGTCTTCTGGCCGCTGCGAATCAAATTCATTGATCGCATCGCGCACCATCTGGCGATATTCGTCGTGGCCCATATCGGACCGCGCGGCACCAATGATCCGGGCCTCGGTCGGCATTTGACCAGAGCAATACCGCCGGAAAAGTCCGGGCAGGATCTTGCGCCGGGCCAGATCGCCCGTGCCGCCAAAAATCACCAGATCAAAGGGATCCACCGGAATGACGCGTGAAACCATGATCGTTCCTCTTACTGTCGCTTGGCCGGATATCTTCGGGCCGTTGTCGTTAAAACTGGTCGGTCGCCGGGTATCTGTCGCCGGGTCTGTTTCGTCGGGTCTGTGTCGTCAGGTCTATGTCTTCATCGTCAGGAAACTGCAGTCGGGCACGGGTGTGGCACAGAGCGACACCAGCCTGACGTTAGCGCTAACGTAGGCACATTTACCCCGCTTTCCTGCAGAAGTCTAACACGCATTTTGCGCTTCACAATGGCGTCAGACAATCTGTTGACCATTGGCAACGCCGCTTTGGCAGGCTACCCCAGTACCCGAACCAAAAGATTGCGACAAGCCCATGAAAGATCACAGAGATTCAATGCCCGCCACGGGGGCTGACTCGGGGCCCAACACGGGCAAGTTCATTGATGAAAATTTCACCGCCAATGGTGACGCACGGGCACGTGTTGCGCTGAGCAACCCTGAAACCCTGTGGTTCAACACCGGGACGCTGTGCAATATCGAATGCGCAAACTGCTATATCGAAAGCTCGCCCAGCAACGAACGGCTGGTCTATCTGACCTGTGCCGAGGTGGTCGATTTTCTGGATCAACTGGACGATCGCAAATGGGGCGTTTCGGAAATCGCCTTTACCGGCGGAGAGCCCTTCATGAACCCCGAGATGGTCGCCATGGCGCGCGCATCGCTGGAACGCGGGTACGAGGTGCTGATCCTGACCAATGCCATGCGGCCAATGATGCGCAAGACCGTGCAGGCCGGCCTGCGGGATCTGCAACGCGACTTTGGCGACAAGCTGACCTTGCGGGTGTCGCTCGATCATTGGGACCCGGAACATCACGATGCCGAACGCGGCGCGGGTGCGCATGAGAAAACCCTGATCGGCATGCGATGGCTGGCCGCGGAAGGGGTGAACATGGCCGTGGCGGGGCGGATCGTCTGGGCCGAAAGCGAGGCCGCGGCGCGGGCCGGATATGCCCGGCTGTTTGCCACCGAAGGCTTTGACATCAATGCCGACAATCCTGGCGATACCGTGTTGTTCCCGGAAATGGATGTTTCGGTCGAAGTGCCTGAAATCACGACAGAATGCTGGAGCATCCTGAACAAATCACCGCGTGATGTGATGTGTTCCTCGTCCCGGATGGTGGTCAAGCGCAAGGGCGCCGATGCCCCTGCGGTTCTGGCCTGTACATTGTTGCCCTATGAGCCCGAATTCGAATTGGGCGCCACCCTGGCCGAGGCCGAGGGTGATGTGGCGCTGAACCATCCCCATTGCGCCAAATTCTGTGTTCTGGGCGGCGCCAGCTGTTCCGGGTGAGCAGACCCCGGCAAGGGCCCTGCTCTGCTGGTTTCAGGCCTGCGTCACCGCCCAAGCATCCAGGTTCCATCCGGCCAGAAGGCATGGAAGGCAAAAGCAAACAGCACATCATGGGCCACGTCGCGACCATTGCCGTCGCGGACCCGGATTGTCCCGACCTCCCTGCCCTGATTGATCTGTCCGCTGTCCAACGCCGAGGCCTGGCCTTCGCGCCATGACAGGGTAAAGCCGGCTTCGGAAATCTCCTGCGCGGTGTCAAAACGCGACAGCGGCCAGGCCCGATCCCCCACCCGTACCACGCGCATCAGCGCCGGCACCCCATGCGGCGGCAATTCGCCGGAATAAAGGAACGGGCGCACCGACGAATCATATTTCTGATAGGGATTGCTGCCATAACGGCGCGACCAATTCGGCTCTGCCATCACCAGCCCCTCGGGATTGCGGCTGCGAAACTGATCCCAGCTTTCCATCCAGCTTGGCAACATGGCCAGCTCTGTTCCCAGCAGATCCCCGACAATGGCTGTGCCGACGGCCTGTTGCCACCAGCTCTCGGTTTCGCGGTCATACATCACCATGTCGGAATTGCGCAGTTTGCCGGACACGCCGAAACTCAGCACGCCATGGGGCGTGCGCCGGTCAAAGGTGATGCCGGAATTGCACAGCGGGCAAAAGGTGACGGCGACCGGCACACCGCCGACCCGATCGTTCACGATTTCATGCCAGGTCAAATAGCGGATCGGATAGGCGCGCGGCTTGGCGCCCTCGATTTCGAGCGTGATCACCGGTTCACGGCCCCCGATCCCGCTGTGGCGCGCGACCGGCACAAACGCCGGATCATCCAGCGCCGGGATACCATCCTTGGGCGGTCCCCCGGATTGGATTTCCGACCAGGCGTCAACAGTGGTTTGGGAAAAGTCGGTGTTCGGCCATTCCCCGGACCAAAGTTGCGGATTGGCCCCGGCCAGACCGGCCACTGCGGACAAGATTGCCGCCAGGCAAATTGGTTTGAAAAGGCTTATGGATTTGATTTTCATGGCGCACCCCCTTGTGACAGGATGCGCTGTCAGGGGGCCGGTTGCCTAGCCCCCTGCACGCGGGTTTGATCGTCCGTGGGTCATCACGTGACCCCACGCGACCCCAGGCGACACTGGCCCTGCCTAGTCGGTGACCGTGACCGTGGTCATGACATCAGCCTCGCCCACAACCGCGCCATTGCCGCCGGTTCCGCGTTTGATCGCATCAACCACGTCCATGCCTTCGGTGACCTTGCCCACCACGGTATATTGACCGTTCAGGAAATGCCCCGGTTCGAACATGATGAAGAACTGCGAATTGGCGCTGTTCGGGTTCTGGCTGCGGGCCATGCCGACCACACCGCGATCAAACGGCGTATCGGAAAATTCAGCCGGAAGATCGGCGCGATCCGAACCGCCCCGCCCTGCCATCTGCATGGAAAAGCCCGCCACGCTGGTGTTGCCGAATTCGACATCGCCGGTCTGTGCCATGAAACCGTCGATCACGCGGTGAAAGACCACGCCGTCATAGGCGCCTTCGCTGGCCAATTCGGTGATCTGGGCGACATGCGCCGGGGCGATGTCTTCGAACAGGTCGATGGTGACGGTGCCGTTGGCCTCGCCCGCGATGGCGATTTCCAGCCCCGTTGCGCCAACCGGCGCGCCGTCCAACATGACCAGCACAGGGCTGGCCAGAAGGGAGAATGCAATTGCCAGCTTAGACATCTGCGGCCACCTTGACCGAAATCATCCGGTCCGGGTTCGCAGGCGGCTCGCCACGTGTGATCGCATCGACATGTTCCATGCCGGAAATCACCCGACCATAAACAGTGTATTGGCCGTTGAGGAAATCATTGTCCTTAAAGTTGATGAAGAACTGCGAATTCGCCGAATTCGGGTTCTGCGACCGCGCCGCGCCCAGGGTGCCACGCGCATGCGGCAGTTTGGAAAACTCTGCCGGAAGGTCAGGCAGCGACGAACCGCCGGTGCCTGCGGCACGCAGGTTGAACCCGTCTTCCATATCGCCGTTCTGCACATCGCCGGTTTGCGCCATGAAACCGTCGATCACCCGGTGAAAGGCGACATTGTCATATTCACCGGCGCGGGCCAGTTCCTTCATCCGTTTGGTGTGCTCTGGTGCCACATCGGCCAAAAGCTCGATTGTGACGGTGCCACCGGCCAGTTCCATCAGGATGGTGTTTTCGGGATCTTTGATTTCGGCCATCTGGGCCTCCTGTTGCCATACTTGACCTGATACCTAATCAGCCACGCCCCGGTCGGCAAGCGCGTGATTGACGCCGGCGCGCTAAGCGGCCAAACAATGCCTCAACCGAAATCCCCCTGCACAGGAGCGGCGACATGGGCTGGAAAACACTCGACGACATGGATCTGGATGGCAAAGTGGTGCTGACACGGGTCGACATCAACGTGCCGATGGACAACGGCAAAGTGACCGATGCCACCCGGATCGAACGCATCATCCCCACACTCAAGGACATTCTGGCCAAGGGCGGCACGCCGGTGATGCTGGCGCATTTTGGCCGCCCCAAGGGAAAATTCGTACCCGAGATGAGCCTGCGTCAGGTGGTGCCCGCGCTGGAGGCCGCCTTGGGCCAGAGCGTGACATTCATCGAAAAGCCGTCGCGCGACGAGATTGACGGTCTGGCCAAGGGCACCGTGGTGCTGGTGGAAAACACCCGTTTCAGCGAGATGGAAGAAAAGAACGACCCGAAAATGGCCGCTTTCCTCGCCTCGCTTGGCGACATCTACTGCAACGATGCGTTTTCGGCGGCCCACCGCGCGCATGCCTCAACCGAAGGTGTGGCGCGGCTGTTGCCGTCCTGCGCCGGACGTTTGATGCAGGCAGAACTGTCGGCGCTGGAGGCCGCATTGGGCAAACCAGAACGCCCGGTGGTGGCCGTGGTTGGCGGCGCCAAAGTGTCAAGCAAGCTGGACCTGCTGGGCAATCTGGTCAGCAAGGTCGACCATCTGGTGATTGGCGGCGGCATGGCCAACACGTTCCTTGCGGCACAGGGCATTGATGTCGGCAAATCGCTGGCCGAACACGACATGACCGACACCGCCCGCGAGATCATGGGCAAGGCCGAGGCTGCGGGCTGCACCATCCTGTTGCCGGTCGATGTGGTTGTCGCGCGTGAGTTCAAGGCCGGTGCCGACAATGAAACCGTCGCCGCAGACGCCTGCCCCGCCGATGCAATGATTCTGGATGCCGGCCCCGCAACAGTGGCCGCCGTGGCAGAGGTTCTGGCCGGGGCAAAGACCCTGATCTGGAATGGCCCGATGGGTGCCTTTGAAATCGAACCGTTTGATGCCGCCACAAATGCCGCCGCCAAACAGGCCGCGGATCTGTCCAAAGCGGGCAAACTGATTTCCGTGGCCGGTGGCGGTGACACGGTTGCCGCATTGAACAAGGCCGGCGCGGCAGAGGATTTCACCTATATCTCGACCGCTGGTGGCGCTTTCCTGGAATGGATGGAAGGCAAGGAACTGCCCGGCGTCGCCGCTCTGGGCTAGGCCTGCGCCGCGCCGAGGCAGTAAATCCCGCCCCGGCCCGTCAGAACACACCCCGGGCAAATAAACCGGCCTTTTTGCATCGGTTTTTGCCCGGGTTTGCATCAAGAATGCAGCGGTTTGGACACGGTCCCGGTCCAAACCGCTTCGAGGCGCCAGATGTTAGCGCCACCACATTGCAAGCCTCTGACCGCTCGCTTACCACTCCGCCCAAAGGGGGCGATAATCCCCCTGGGATCACATTTTTGGGACGGACAAGACATTATGACCAATCAGGCAATGGCCGATCAAATGGCCAACAAAATCGGCTTTATCGCAGCACTCGACCAATCCGGCGGCTCGACCCCCAAGGCGCTGCGGCTTTACGGCGTGACCGAAGATGCCTATTCGGGTGACGAAGAAATGTTCGCCAAAGTGCATGAAATGCGCGCCCGCATTATCAAATCCCCCGCCTTTACCGGGGAAAAGGTGATTGGCGCCATCCTGTTCGAACGTACCATGGACGGCGACATCGACGGCACCCCCACCGCTGAATATCTGTGGAAAGAATGCGGTGTCGTGCCGTTTCTGAAGGTCGACAAAGGTCTGGCCGAGCCCACAGATGGCGTCAAAATGATGAAACCAATGCCTGAGTTGGATTCGCTTTTGGCCCGCGCAGTGACCAAGGGCATTTTTGGCACAAAAATGCGGTCGGTGATCGACGCGGCCAACCCGGCCGGGATCGCCAGCGTTGTGGCACAGCAATTCGAAATTGGCCGCCAGATTGCCAGCCACGGTCTGATGCCGATCATCGAACCCGAGGTCACAATCACCATCGCGGACAAGGCCGAAGCCGAAGAATTGCTGCGCGACGAAATCCTGAAGAACCTCGACACCCTGCCAGAGGGTGAGAAGGTGATGTTGAAACTGTCGCTGCCGACAGTGGCCAATATCTATCAACCGCTGATCAACCATCCGGCAGTGATGCGGGTTGTGGCGCTTTCGGGTGGGTATTCGCGCGACGAAGCAAATTCCAAACTGGCCCAGAACACCGGCATGATTGCCAGCTTCTCGCGTGGCCTGTCCGAAGGTCTTTCGGCGCAACAATCCGACGCCGATTTCGACGCCACGCTGGCCAAATCGGTGGACTCGATCTGTGAGGCCTCCAAAGCCGGGTAAGTCCGACACCGGCGCAGCTTCGGTTCGTCTCACTGTCAATTCATGCTTGCGGGCGGTCCCATGGATCGCCCGTTTTGCTTTGTGGCCTGCGGTTGTCACATCGGAACATCCCCGGCCAAACCGGGCTTTTTCCCGATTGCCGCAGAAATTTGCCCATCGGGGAACATTGGGGATTCACAGGGCGAATCACTTGTGGCATAGTCATGACATCGCATCCGACAAGAGATGCATTCGAGGCAGTAAATGAGCAAAAGTCCCACCCGCCGGAACCTCGTTCCTCTTAGCGTGTTCGCAATTGCGTTTACGTTAGGGGCCTATTTTACCTTTGCCGCTGTGCAGGGGGATTTTGGGTTGTTCCGGCGGGCTGAGATTTTGGCCGAAGCCGCGCGATTTGAAGCGGAACGTGACATCCTGCGGGGCAAGGTTGCCGAAATGGAAAACCTGACCCATCGCCTGTCTGACGAATACCTTGATCTGGATCTGCTGGACCAACAGGCGCGCGATGTGCTGGGTCTGATCCGCACCGACGAGATTGTGATCCGTTAATCCAAACCCGCGAAATTACTGCCCGGACTGCTGTCTTCGACCTGATCGCGCACAATTGACCGGTGACACGCATATCAACCTGCATTGCAATCCTTTTCGACCCCGCGTAGGCTTGGCGATAGTTTAATGCTAAACCATTCGCACGGGAGGGTGCCGCAATGGCCACACGCAGGGCAGCCAAAAAGCCGAACATTTCCAAAGACGAATTGATCCGATTTTACCGGGACATGCTGCTGATCCGCCGGTTCGAGGAAAAGGCCGGCCAGCTTTACGGCATGGGGCTGATCGGGGGTTTCTGTCACCTTTATATCGGACAAGAGGCGGTTGTTGTCGGGCTGGAGGCCGCCACTGAAGAGGGCGACAAACGCGTCACATCCTATCGCGACCACGGTCATATGCTGGCCTGTGGCATGGACCCGAACGGCGTCATGGCGGAACTGACCGGACGTGCGGGCGGCTATTCCAAGGGCAAGGGCGGCTCGATGCATATGTTCTCGAAAGAGAAACATTTCTACGGCGGCCACGGCATCGTCGGCGCGCAGGTGCCGATTGGCGCCGGGCTGGCCTTTGCCGATAAATACAAGGAAAACGGCCGCGTCACATTCACCTATTTCGGGGATGGTGCCGCCAATCAGGGCCAGGTCTATGAGACATTCAATATGGCCGCGCTCTGGGATCTTCCGGTGGTTTTTGTGATTGAAAACAACCAATACGCCATGGGCACCGCGCAACAACGCTCGACCTCGACACCCGATCTCTATACCCGTGGCGCCGCATTTGGCATCCCCGGCGAAGTGGTGGATGGCATGGATGTGCTGGCGGTCAAGGCGGCGGGCGAAACCGCTGTCGGCCACTGCCGCGCGGGCAACGGCCCCTATATCCTTGAGATCAAGACCTATCGCTATCGCGGCCATTCGATGTCGGACCCGGCCAAATACCGCACCCGCGAAGAAGTGCAGAAAATGCGCGAAGAACGCGATCCGATTGAACAGGTGCGTGCGCTTTTGCTGAACGGCAAACATGCCAGCGAAGAAGATCTGAAATCCATCGACAAGGACATCAAACAGGTGGTCAATGCGGCGGCAGATTTCTCACGCGAGAGCCCGGAACCGGATCTGGCAGAATTGTGGACCGATATTTACGCGGAGGTCGTGTGATGGCGCATTTTGAAATTCATGCCGCCGATACCGGTGCGGCACAGGCGTTTTACGCAGGGCTGTTCGGCTGGGAATTTGCCGCCATGCCCGGCGCAGAAGATGTGGAATATATGCTGATTTCCGGCCCCGGTCTTGACGCGGGTCTGAGCGGCGGGCTGATGAAACGCATGGACAGCACACCCGCACCCGGCAGTCCGGTCCGCGGCTGCACCCTGACCTTCGAAGTTGCAGATTGCGACGAACGATATGCCTGGGCGCTGGCCAATGGGGGCGCAGAGGCCCTGCCACCCACCGATTTCCCCGGCGTGGGGCGCGCGGCCTATGTCGAAGATGGACAGGGCAACATTGTCGGCTTTGTGACGCCTGACCAAGGGGGGCTTTGATCCATGGCCACAGAAATTCTCATGCCCGCCCTGTCCCCCACGATGGAAGAAGGCACACTGGCCAAATGGCTGGTAAGCGAAGGTGACACCGTCGCCTCTGGCGATATCATCGCCGAGATCGAAACCGACAAAGCGACAATGGAATTCGAAGCGGTCGACGACGGCACCATTGGCAAATTGCTGGTGGCGGCTGGTACGGCCTCCGTATCGGTCAACACGCCGATTGCCCTGCTGCTGGAAGACGGTGAAAGCGCGGAAGACATAGAGGTCAAGACCGCCCCGGCCAAAACCACCACCGCGCCAAATGCAACGCCGGACCGAACCACCAAAGAATCCGCGACCACGCCCCCCGCACCCCAAGGCGGACAACCACAGATCGCGCCGCAACCGGATTGGCCCGAAGGCACCGAGGTCAAACAACAAACCGTCCGCGAAGCGCTGCGCGACGCCATGGCCGAAGAAATGCGCGCCGACGGCGATGTCTATCTGATGGGCGAAGAAGTCGGCGAATATCAGGGTGCTTACAAGATCAGCCAGGGTCTGCTGGATGAATTCGGCCCCAAACGGGTGATCGACACGCCGATTACCGAACATGGCTTCACCGGCATCGCGGTGGGCGCGGCCTTTGGCGGGCTGAAACCGATCGTCGAATTCATGACCTTCAACTTCGCGATGCAAGCGATGGATCAGATCGTCAATTCCGCCGCCAAGACGCTTTACATGTCCGGTGGGCAGATGGGCGCACCGATGGTGTTTCGCGGCCCCAACGGCGCGGCCGCCCGGGTGGGCGCGCAACACAGCCAGGATTTTGCCGCCTGGTTCGCCCATATTCCGGGTCTAAAGGTGGCGATCCCCTATTCCGCCTCCGACGCCAAGGGCCTTTTGAAATCGGCCATCCGCGACCCCAATCCGGTGATTTTCCTGGAAAACGAAATCCTATATGGCAAAACCTTCGACGTGCCCGTGATGCAGGATTTCACAATTCCCTTCGGCAAGGCCCGGATCTGGCGCGCCGGCAGCGATGTCACCATTGTCAGCTTCGGCATCGGCATGACCTATGCGTTGGAGGCCGCTGAAAAACTGGCCGAAGACGGGATCAACGCCGAGGTGATCGACCTGCGCTGCCTGCGCCCGCTCGACACCGCCACTGTCATCGCCAGCGTACAGAAGACCAACCGCTGCGTGACCGTGGAAGAGGGGTTTCCCGTCGGCGCCATCGGCAATCATATCTCTGCCGTGCTGATGCAAGAAGCGTTTGATTACCTCGACGCGCCGGTGATCAATTGCACCGGCAAGGATGTGCCGATGCCCTATGCCGCCAACCTGGAGCGGCACGCCCTTGTCACCACGGATGAGGTCATCGCCGCAGTGAAGAAAGTGACCTACCGATGACCGGCCCCGCCCGATTGAGATGTGACACCTGCACCCGACCTGTCAGGCGCGCCCGCGCGCCTCTGGGCTCCGTCTTGCATCCGATGCAGCACCAAGACCAAGGTTCCCTTGCCCCCCCGTCCCTTCTTCTGTTCTGAAATATCCCGGGGAGCGCGAGGGGTTGACCC
>NZ_JAUOSD010000070.1:0-1528 GCF_030548265.1 Marinovum sp. 2_MG-2023
TTGAAAAACTGACGTTTGCGAATGCAGAACTGGGACTTCCAAATTCGGCGCAAGCGCCTTTGAGGTCAGGCTTTTCGCGTTTGCTGCGGTGCAGGAAGGATCTTGGCCAATTTGCGGAGGTTTTGGGCGGTGGCGGCGAGGAGGAATTCGTCATTTGCACCGCATGGTCCACGTAATCGGAGCCGTCCCAGACCGAGAATACGTTTCAGATGGGCGAATAGCATTTCGACTTTCTTTCGGAGCTTCATCGCAATCACGTATTCATCAGTGTTGGCCAAATCCCTGGCAACTTGGCGGGCATCTTCTTGTTCTTCACGGGTGATCGATCTGGCGTCGGCATTGGGGCAGCACTTCGGTTTGGACGGGCAAACCTGGCAGGTCAGTTTCAGAGCACGATACGTCGCGGTGCCTTTGCCCGTCGGGCCCCGGTTCGGATCGGAATAATTCCGGCGGAACTGCTTGAGGGCATGCCCCTCGGGGCAGATGTATTGGTCGTTCTGCGCATCCCAGTCGAAATCTGTACGTGTCCAGGTGCCATCGGGGCGTCCGGCCTTGTCGATCACAGGGATGTAAGGGGCGATCTTACGATCTACGAGCCAGCCAAGCATTGGGCCTGAGCCATAGGCCGTGTCGGCGATCATCCAGTCAGGGACCAGGCCGAATTTGTCCTTCACCCGTGTCAGCATCGTCCTGGTTGGTCCAACTTCGGCCTGCCGGATGGAACGGGTAGGTTCCACATCCAAGATAACACCGTGATCCGTGTCGATGAGATAATTGTCAGAATAGCTAAAGAATGCAGGGCCCTTACGCGCTGCCGTCCACTGGCTCGCCGGGTCGGAATGGGAGGTGAACTTCGGCTGCACCTCGCTGGCTGAGCCAAATGCCTCCTCATCCAGCGTGTCGAGATATTCACGCACGGCGCGGGCCGCGTCAGTTGGATCAATCGTCGAGGCGTCCCACTCTCCCTTCGGCGTCGAGTTCTGCTTGTTCGCATCCGCTTCAATCAGGCTGGCGTCGATGGCCATGCGCTGACCACTGACCAAACCTTTCTCGATACAACGAGCGACAGTCGTCTCGAACAGATGGCGCAGAAGTTCGCTATCACGAAAACGTCCATGCCGGTTCTTGGAGAATGTTGAATGATCCGGGATCATATCGGTCAGGTCGAGGCGGCAAAACCACCTATAGGCCAAATTCAGATGCACCTCCTCGCAAAGACGTCGCTCAGACCGGATACCAAAGCAATAGCCAACCAAAAGCATCCGGATCAGAAGCTCGGGGTCAACCGATGGACGGCCCGTGTGACTGTAGAAACTCGACAGATGGGGGCGAATACTATCCAGATCGACAAACCGATCAATCGAGCGCAGCAGGTGGTCTTGTGGAACGTGATCCTCCAGCGAGAACTCGTAGAACAGTGCGCCCTGCGCTTCCTGTTTTGGTCCCATCATCATTCAATCCCCCGCTGCCATAGAGAAATTGAATCAGCCATGAGCCGTCAAATCAACAAGAGTTTTTCAACAAAATA
>NZ_JAUOSD010000071.1:0-1356 GCF_030548265.1 Marinovum sp. 2_MG-2023
CAGGCGCGGCATCTCAGCTGGTATCCTCATGATAGAACGCTAGACGTACCAAGATGCGGCAGCAAGTTGGCAATGCCTTCCGGCCCGCTACTGCACCGGATATCTGAGCGACATCGGGGAGCCTCTGCCTCATCCGCCGGGGGACTTCGCCGCTTGGATTGAGGTCTTTCTCTCTGGCGAATGGCACATGTTCGACCCCCGGAACAATAAGCCGAAGTTCGCGAGAATTTTGATTGCTCGCGGGCGCGATGCCGCCGATGTACCGCTGACCCAGACATTTGGGGAAAATACGTTGACGGAATTCAAGGTCTGGACGGATGAACTGGCCTGACTGACCTTGGCTTCCTTTTTGATACGCTATCGTAAACGGGGTCGCCAACCCCCATATAAGTAACACTGGCGTCAAGCATCCCGGTCCGACATGGATGAGGAGTTGGCACCGGCCAATCAAAGGGTCGATGATATGTCCTTCAAGGACCTAACAGCCAGGGCTGCGGCCGCAATGAAGCCGAAGCCTGCGAAGACCCCTGCCAAAGAGAACGAGTCCAAGGCTGTTGGCAAGGAAGCACCAGCGAAATCCAAGACATCTTGAGATTTGCACCGGCCACGCGCCCCATTCTTAACGGCCGCGCGGACCACCCACAGCAACAAGGGAAAGGACCATACTAATGGAAGAATTGATGAGCAAGACCGTTGCGGTTTTTTCCCGCCCGTTCACCGTTCCAGGCTTCAACGAGACGCTTCCGGCGGGAGAGTACGAGATCGAAACGGAATTGGTTTCACCCCCGGATCAACTGGACCCTGCAGCCTGGAAAGCCTCAGTCCTGGTGAAACTTCATCCCCGGACATCGCATCCGGGGCTTGCGCGATCTCTGACCGTTTCCCTAGCCGATCTGGACTATGCCCGCGCCAGGGACAAGCTGACAGGCAGAGCGTTGTCCGACTTCTTCCTTGAGGAAATGCTTGGTGATCCGATGGTGTGCCTCGTGATGGAGGCCGACGGGGTCTCTGCAGCACAAATGCGGCATCTCTATTCGGGGCTTAGGACGCCCCAATCTGACAGGGATGTTCTGGACCGGAACCCGGCGCGTCTAGGTGCACGTGACATGGCGTCAATCCATGCTGCTGAAAACGAGGGCATGCCTCCACGACCGACAGGGACGTCGGCTATGCGCACGGAAGTCAGCGCGGATTTGACATGATCGCGAACAAAACCTCGGCCGACGTAGTATTTTCGGACATCGCCCACGGAAGGGCCTTTGGCGACGTACCTCGAGAGGGGATTGCCAAGTTGTTGTTCTTGGATTTTAAAGTTCTGATGTTCGGTCGATCACGTCACCATTTCGGCGGTGTAGT
>NZ_JAUOSD010000072.1:0-1238 GCF_030548265.1 Marinovum sp. 2_MG-2023
TGAGCTACTCCCCATTTGTTGGACAGGATCTGGCGTAAGTTAAGCTACTCTTTGCACCTGCAGATCGGAGTTGGTGGTTTCATTTCGCTGCCAATAGACCACGGCAGGTGGTCGCCCGCCAAGGGCAGAATGCGGGCGCTTTTGGTTGTAGAACTCCATCCATTTCCTCACGCCAGCTTTTGCCTCTGATCCGGTTTCCCAAGCGTGCAGATAGACGCATTCATACTTCAAGGATCGCCAGAGCCGTTCGACGAAGATGTTGTCCAGGAAGCGACCTTTGCCGTCCATCGAGATGCGAACTGCTGACCGCCGTAACCGATCTGTCCACGCAAATGAAGTGAACTGGCTGCCCTGATCCGTGTTCATGATCTCGGGCGGGCCGAACTTATGGATTGCTTCGTTCCACGCTTCGACGCAGAAGTCCGCCTCCAGCGTGTTCGATATGCGCCAGGCCAGCACCTTGCGCGTGTGCCAGTCCATGATTGCGACCAGGTAGAGGAAGCCGCGCCGCATGGGGAGATAGGTGATGTCGGCGCACCAAACCTGATTGGGCCGATCCACCCGCAAGCCACGCAACAGGTAGGGGTAAATCTTGTGGCCCTTTGCCGCCTTGCTGGTATTTGGCTTTTGATAGATCGGCATGAGGCCCATCAACCGCATAAGTCGGCGGATGCGCTTCTCATTCACCAGATGCCCGTCATTGCTCAGGTGCCAGGTCATCTGGCGCACGCCATAAAACGGCGTTTCCAGGAATTGTTTGTCGATCAGGCGCATCAGATCAAGGTTCATTTCCGTCTCGCCTTTCGGCTCATAGTAGAACGACGACCGCGAGATCGACAGCAGCTTGCACTGCTTACCAACGGACAAGCCCGGCAGGTTCGGTTCAATCATTTTGCGCCTCACTTGCCGGTCCAAGGTTTGAGCTTTCTGGCCAAAAAATCGTTGGCGACGGCCAACTCCCCAATCTTGGCATGCAAATCTTTGACCTGCTCTTCATCGAAGTCCGGTGCCTTCCGGCCGCCCCGCTCAAAAACGCCAGACGCGCCTTCAAGAAGGGCACGCTTCCATTGATGGATCATCGTCGCCTCTCGGTGTTTGCGAAGCAAACACCTGCCGGTAACAGATGCACCCCAAACCGACTTGCCAGCTCACTGACTGTTTCTTCGCCTTTCAGCGCTTCCAATGCGACCTTGGCCTTGAACTCTGGGTGATGTTGCTTCCGTTTAGACATACCTGAT
>NZ_JAUOSD010000073.1:0-1212 GCF_030548265.1 Marinovum sp. 2_MG-2023
CGCAATAGATAACGGCAGGCATATACGGCGTCGACATCAAATTTATTGGAGAAACCCGATGCCACTTGCCCTTTGGGCGCTGACCATCAGCGCCTTTGCCGTCGGAACGACCGAGTTCGTTATCGTCGGCCTGTTGCCCACCATCGCCGCCGATCTCGGCGTTTCTATCCCCTCGGCTGGCCTGTTGGTCAGTCTTTATGCCCTTGGCGTGACCATCGGCGCGCCGGTGCTGACCGCCATGGCTGACCGTGTGCCGCGCAAGACACTGTTGCTGCTCTTGCTGGCGCTGTTCACGCTCGGCAATGCTTATGCCGCCTTCGCGCCGGACTACGGCAGCCTTGTCGCTGCACGTTTCATTACCGGTCTGGCGCATGGCGTGTTCTTTGCCATCGCGTCGACCATTGCCACCGATCTGGTGGAACCTGAAAAGGAAAGCTCGGCCATTGCACTGGTGTTTCTTGGCCTGACCGTCGCGCTGGTGACGGGGGTGCCGCTGGGGACCTTCATCGGCCAGAACTTCGGCTGGCAGTCGACCTTCCTTGGTGTTGTCGCGCTGGGTGTAATCGGCTTTGTTGCTTCTGCCATTTTGGTGCCCGCCAATCTGACCAAGACCGCCTCGGCGGGGATCAAGGCACAGTTGCAGGTGCTGACTTCGCCGCGGCTTCTGCTGGTCTATCTGATCACGGCTGTCGGCTACGGCGGCAACTTCATCGCCTTCACCTTCCTTGCGCCTATGTTGAACGAAGTCACCGGCCTGTCGGCGGGTGCGGTTAGTCTTGTGCTGCTGCTCTATGGTGCATCTGTCGCCGTGGGCAACATTGCGGGCGGCAAACTGGCGGATCGGATTGGTGCAGTCGCGTCCCTGACCGTGATTTTTGTCGGCCTTGCGATATCACTGGTCGCCCTCGGCGCGTTCCTGACACACCCGATTGCCGCCATCGCGGTTGCGGCCTTCTGGGGCGGTTTTGCCTTTGCCAATGTGCCGCCGCTGCAATCCTACGTGGTGCAAATCGCGCGCGAGGTTTCGCCCGGCGCGGTGGATGTGGCCTCCGGCCTGAACATCGGTGCGTTCAACCTTGGCATCGCCGGGGGCGCATGGGCTGGCGGGCTTGTGGTGGACGGCATCGGCCTTGCCGCTGCGCCCTATATCGCCGCCGCTGTTGTCGCGGTCGGGGTTGTCCTTGTGCGCCTGTCCGGGCGTCTGGGCGCGCC
>NZ_JAUOSD010000074.1:0-1031 GCF_030548265.1 Marinovum sp. 2_MG-2023
CCACCAACTCCGATCTGCAGGTGCAAAGAGTAGCTTAACTTACGCCAGATCCTGTCCAACAAATGGGGAGTAGCTCAGGCCAAGGCCGTCTCGCAGAGCTTGCATGTTGACCGCCATCGCTACGGGGAAGAACCTGGACGCATCGCTTTAGCCTATACCGGACATTCAACATGCCCCCCTCTCGTGAAGTTCTAATTGAAATGACTGCGGCCAAACTGGAGAAAATCTACCAGGAGATCGATCGGGCGGCATTGACCTCGGTCGAATGCGCCGGAATGGAACTGGCGGAGGAGCTCGAGACCGCAAAAGTCGCAGAAGGGAATATCGATGAATCGAAGACCTCTGCCCTTTCGTCCGCAACAAAGTGGGAGCTGAGCGATGCTTGGCGACGAGGACTGCATCCCGACGATCACACGGGTGCCACGCCGACCTCCTACGCTCTGCGCATCGAACACCTCATAGCCAATGAAGACCGCCATCCGGCCGAAACCTATGCACTCGACGTTCATGCCATCTCGTACCTAGAGACGGGCGAGACAATTCCGGCGTCCCTTAGATCATTCATAATCAAACGCTTACTGGAACTTCGGCATCCCAAGACCGCAGACGGCGCTCCAAGAGTCGATGAAGAGCGAAATCTTCAGTTAGTGGCGCTGATCGAGGAGTTGATTAGCTCATATGGATTAACAGCATACGGAAGCGTTGAAAACGTCGCTGAGGGATCAGCTTGCTGGATTGTGGCGCAGGCCAACATCAAGTTGGGCAAGCGGCCCCGAGAGGGCCGATGCATTGCGAAGATTTTTCGCAAGGTACGCAACGAGCTAAAGGCATCCAGAAGGTAAGTTCTTTCCTCGAATTCAACGCCTTCCAAGCCACCGCTTCACCCTTAGACGATCCTGCCTATGAATCCCCGGTGGTGCGCATTGCCACATGTGCGAACCTTGGCAGCCGCTGGTGACCTGCCCCCTGCTGGTCCCTCATTCATAATGAGAGTCTGCAGGTTGAATCTGGGTATTCGGCTTCCGCGTCTG
>NZ_JAUOSD010000075.1:0-978 GCF_030548265.1 Marinovum sp. 2_MG-2023
CGGTAGTTGGCAAAGAACGGCGTGTGACGGCCACCTTCGTCTTTGGTCAGAATATAGGCTTCTGCCTCGAACTTGGTGTGCGGCTTGACCGAACCCGGCTTACACAGAACCTGACCACGCTCAACGCCTTCACGGTCGATACCGCGCAGCAGGGCGCCGATGTTGTCGCCCGCTTCACCGCGATCCAGCAGCTTGCGGAACATTTCCACACCGGTACAGGTGGTTTTCTTGGTGTCGCGGATGCCGATGATTTCCAGTTCGTCGCCAACGTTGACAACGCCACGTTCCACACGACCGGTCACAACAGTACCCCGACCCGAGATCGAGAACACGTCTTCGATCGGCATCAGGAACGGCTGGTCCACAGCGCGTGCAGGCTGGGGGATGTATTCGTCAACAGCGGCCATCAGCTCGGCGATTTTCTCTTCACCGATGTTGGCGTCGCGACCTTCCAGAGCGGCCAGAGCCGAACCGGCGATGATCGGAATGTCGTCGCCCGGGTAGCCGTATTCGCTCAGAAGTTCACGAACTTCCATTTCCACCAGTTCCAGCAGTTCCTCGTCGTCGACCTGGTCAACTTTGTTGAGGAAAACCACCATCGAAGGGATGCCAACCTGGCGGCCCAGCAGAATGTGCTCACGCGTTTGCGGCATCGGGCCGTCAGCAGCGTTCACCACCAGGATCGCGCCGTCCATCTGCGCCGCACCGGTGATCATGTTTTTCACATAGTCAGCGTGGCCGGGGCAGTCGACGTGCGCATAGTGGCGCGCTTCGGTTTCATATTCCACGTGCGCGGTGGAAATGGTGATCCCGCGGGCTTTCTCTTCCGGCGCGCCGTCGATTTCGTCATAGGCTTTGAAGTCACCAAATTGCTTGGTGATCGCCGCGGTCAGCGTTGTCTTGCCGTGGTCAACATGGCCAATCGTGCCGATGTTGCAATGCGGTTTGGAACGCTCAAACTTTTCCTTTGCCATGGTA
>NZ_JAUOSD010000076.1:0-947 GCF_030548265.1 Marinovum sp. 2_MG-2023
TGAATCGCCCCGGTTTTACCGGAGACCTTTAGCTTCATTTCACGCGACCATATCGAGGACGTCGCGCTGTGCATTGTAGTTCTGTTCAGCCTCTGCTGGCGGTATGTTTCCGATAGGGCCGAGCAAGCGCCGGTGATTAAACCAATCGACCCAGCCGAGAGTGGCCATTTCCAGGTCCTGCATGTTGCGCCACGGTCCTTGACGATGGACCAGCTCGGTCTTGTAGAGGCCGTTTATCGTCTCCGCGAGGGCGTTGTCATAGGAGTCTCCCACGCTGCCGACCGATGGCTCGATGCCAGCTTCGGCCAGACGCTCGGTATAGCGAATGGATAAATATTGCCCGCCGCGATCCGAGTGGTGAACCAAACCGCTCTTTTGGACCGGCCGTCGATCATGCAGGGCCTGTTCAAGAGCATCGAGAACAAAGTCTGTCTTGGCTGACCGCGAGACCCGCCACCCCACGATGCGATCAGCGAATGTATCGATGACGAAGGCCACATACACAAAGCCCTGCCAGGTTGACACGTAGGTAAAATCGCTGACCCAGAGCAGGTTCGGCGCAGGTGCCTGGAACACGCGGTTTACCTTGTCACGCCGACAGGGCGCTGACGTGTCCGGGACCGTCGTCTTGACCACCTTTCCGCGCACGGCACCACGGATGCCGATCTGTTTCATCAAGCGCTCCACCGTGCAGCGCGCCAGCGTATAGCCTTCCCGCTTTAGCTGATGCCACGCCTTGCGGACCCCATAGACCTGATAATTTTCGTCCCAGACCCGTTTGATTTCTGGGCGCAGCTCCACATCCCGCTGATGCCGCGCCGAAGCTTTGGATGGATCAGCGAGGCAAACCAAACGGTGGTAATATGTTGACGGCGCAATCGGCAGCACCCTGCAGATCGACTCGACACCGTAAACAGCCCGTTGATCGTCGATGAAGCCGATCATCG
>NZ_JAUOSD010000077.1:0-867 GCF_030548265.1 Marinovum sp. 2_MG-2023
AGGCGAGGCAAACTGGTCGGAATTCTCATACCGCTAAAATAGCCCGGTCATGTCTGACGAACAAGTTGGCAATGTCCACCGAGTTCCTGTTCCAACTTCTTGATTTGCAAGCTCAACGGTGGCTGCGAAACGTTTTCGCGCGCTGCGGCACGGCCAAAGTGCAGCTCTTCGGCAACCGCCACGAAGTAGCGCAACTGGTGCATTTCCATGGACTGCCCTTTCTTACCTTTTCGGTATTATGCGGGCGTAAGATAGATATCTGAAGTCTTTTTTGGGCTGTGATAGTCTTTGTGACGTCAGCGATTGATTTGATGGTTCGAGGAGGCCCGAAATGCAAACATCGGGCAGCTTGTGCAGCCAGCGCCAGCCAGAAGAAAAATTCTCCCGATCAGTGGCCCAGAGCGGCCGCGCCATTCAATGATCTGGTTAAAACTACGCACCTTCACCGCTTCACTCAGACATGAACATGCTCCCCGGTTTGCCGGTTGTGGATCGTAGCCGCTCACCACCAAAGACAGCGCAAGTCGTACTTTTGCCTGCCATGACGCGGGACAGGGAGTTGTTTAGGCCAAGCACCAAGATCAACCCGTCGATTGCCATGAATGAAGTACATCTCTTGTGTCAAAAAGCATGAAATTTTCTTGTTGCGCCAGCTAGTCCAACTTCTAACGGCTTGAGGCAAGTAGCCCCCTAACCCCAAGACCGTTTTTTCCCACAAAAGCTAATTCTTGTCTCAGGAAGGGGGAAACTGCATCTCAGGGACGGGGGGGGAGGGGGGCTCATGCGCATCGCGGGGGGGGGGGGGGGGGGGGGGGGGGGGGGGGGGGGGGGGGGGGGGGGGGGGGGGGGGGGGGGGGGGGGGGGGGG
>NZ_JAUOSD010000078.1:0-810 GCF_030548265.1 Marinovum sp. 2_MG-2023
GACCCTTGCGCCGGAGAGGCTGGTGTCCGCGATAAGGCACAGGCATTCCCGAGTGCAGTCATCGATCACTGCCAGCATCCGGAACTTCCGCGAGGCGCCGAAGCTGTCGGATACGAAGTCCAACGACCAACGAGCATTGGGATACGCCGCAACTGGCATCGGCACCCTGGTGCCACGCGCCCGTTTCCGGCCGCGCCGCCGCTTCACGGACAGCCCTTCTTCGCGATAGACCCTGTAGAGCTTCTTGTGGTTCATGGTCATGCCCTTGCGCTCCAGCAGCACGCCGATCCGGCGGTAACCGAACCTGCGCCGCTTGGCAGCGATGTCCTGCATCTCCTTGCGGATCTCGGTACAGTCCGGTGGGCGTTCTCGCCGGACTGTTTTGGGATCGACACCGACAAGCCTGCAGGCCCGGCGCTGCGAGATGTCATGATCCCGCATCGCCCGAAGCGCCGCGTCTCGCCGCTTGGTCAATGTCGTCAATTCTTTCCCAGCAAGTCTTTCAGCACGACGTTGTCGAGCATGGTATCGGCCAGCAGGCGCTTGAGCTTGGCGTTCTCGTCTTCGAGCGCCTTCAGCCTGGCGGCCTCAGAAACTTCCATCCCGCCATACTTGGCCTTCAACTTGTAGAAAGTCGCCGTGCTCAGCCCGTGCCTGCGACACACCTCCGCTGTCGGCATCCCTGCTTCCTGTTCTTTGATCATACCGATGATCTGCGCCTCGGTGAAACGACTCTTTCGCATCTGTCTGCTCCTTCAGAGTTGGCGCAGACTCTACATTACGGTGAGGGATTTCGCGGGGGGCAGGTCA
>NZ_JAUOSD010000079.1:0-614 GCF_030548265.1 Marinovum sp. 2_MG-2023
GTCGACACCGGCGCATCAATCACCTGATCGCCCTTGATGCCGGGACCACAGATCAGACAGGGCACCCGCAGCAGCCCGTCATAGAGCATCGGCCCCTTCAGCAAGAGCCCGTGATCGCCCATCCATTCACCATGATCCGAGATGAAGACAATGATGGTGTTGTCCAGCTCGCCCCTGGCCTCCAGCGTGTCCAGAATCCGGCCGACCTGGGCATCCACCGCCGAGATCATGCCAAAATAGATCGCCGTGATCTCGCGCATTGCCGCTTCGGACATGTCACCCCGGTTGCCCCAATCGGTGCCGCCCGCATTATGTTCCGCGCCCTGCTTGATCTTCTCACGACCCTCCATAAAGGCCCCATGCCACCAGGGCCGGTTTTCAAGGTCAAGATCCGGGCATTTCGTGATCTCGACCGCGTCGGGATCATACATGTCACACCAGGGTTTCGGCGCCAGAAACGGCGGGTGCGGATCGGGAAAGGACACCCAGGCAAACAGCGGCTTGTCGCCCTGATCCTCCAGCATTTCAATGGCGCGGTCGCCAATCCACGGCGTCGAATGATATTCCGCGTCCAGCGCCGAGCGCCAGGCCTGAAAGTTGCGCGTCTCGGGCGG